>JABDOU010000351.1 GCA_013043085.1 Acidimicrobiia bacterium | reverse complement strand
GCGTCGATGGGCAGCTCGCCCCCGTGGCCCTTGGTGTAGTTGCGGTGCTCCTGTCCTTTGCGTTTGACGGACACACGGTGACCGAAGGCACGCGGCTGGTGACGGCGATCGTGGCGGTTGTTCACGTAGGAGCTGGCGCAGTGTGGGGCGGCGGATTACTGATGCTCGTTCATGTGTTGTGGCGCCGTCACCGGATGGCGGTCCCGGTCCGCGCGCTTCAATTGGCCATCCGGTTCAGCGTGGTGGCTGCCACAGCGCTCGTTGTAGCGGGTGTGGCCGGGCTGGTCCTGTCCGTCATCATCATTGACAGCTTGTCGGATCTGTGGTCGACGCCCTGGGGTCGCCTGATGCTGGCCAAGGTGGGTGTGGTTGCGGCTGCCGGCGTCGCAGGGGCCTACAACCACAGCGTGCTCATCCCGCAGATGCTGGCTGCTCCTGATGATCCCGACCTGTCGTCCGTATTTCGACGGGCCGTGACGCTTGAGGGTGTGGCGATGGGCGCCATCGTCATCATCACGGCGCTCCTGGTGGCGTCCGCTTCCTGATCCTTCGAGCTCGACTCACCCGTGCTCTTCGCGGCGGCATGCCGACGGTGTGTCCCGGTTCGAGAGCGAGTCGTCGGTGATCCACAGCTCGTCGCCATGGTCCTCAGCCCACCCGATGAGGCAGATCTAGTAGTCCTCCCACTCTGGGGAGAAATCGAACGCCTCACGAAAGTCATGAATGACGCGTACAAGAAGGGGCTCGAGTAAGCCAGGCCAGATGGATCGGGAATGTGGAGGCTGGATGCGCAGCTCGCAGAGTGTGGGCGATTGCCGGGGTCAACGCGATGTGCGAGCAGGTCCGAACTCTGGCCCGCGCCTAGCCTGGCTCGGTGAATCTTCGAATATGGCTCGCGATCGGAGTGGCGGCGCTCGGCTGGGGAACGTCGGGCGTGGCCCAACGAGCAGCCCTCGCCGAGGGCATCCCACCGGTCGCGTTGGTTGCCGTGCGATCACTGATGGCGACAGTCCTGCTGATCGTGATGATCGGGCTCGCCGGCCGATCGCTCCCGACCACCCGCCAGGCGTGGAAACTGGGCGCGGTGATGGGCCTGCTCAATCTGTCGGTCCCATTCGTGACCATGGCGATCGCTCTGCAGTTTGCCTCCGCCGGTTTCGTCGGTCTCATCATTGCTCTGATTCCACTGGTCACCGCAGGATTCGCCCACCTCCTCCTTCCAGACGAACCTCTTCACGGTGCCAAGACGATCGGATTGTTGGCCGGCCTCGGTGGTGTACTGGTTCTCCTGCTGTCCGGAGACAGCGGCATCGGGACCGGCGGCCGGCCCCTGTTGGCTGCGAGCCTGTCGTTCACAGGTGTCGTTGCGATCTCGTTTGCAGGCATCTATGCGAAAAGACATCAAACATCGTACGACCCCATGGTGTTGACCGGGCTCCAGTTCGCGTTTGGATTCGTGATCATCACCGCCTTTATGGTCGTGTATGAAGGCATGCCGCCACCGGTGAGCCCGTGGGGTTGGTTTCTCCTGCTGTATCTGACCGTCCCGGGCAGCGTCATGCCGTTCCTGCTGTTCTACTGGGTGCTGCAACGCACCACGACGACCATGGCATCGCTCACGGCCTACGTCGTACCGCTGATTGCGCTTCTGAGCGGCATCGTGATACTGGACGAGCGCCTCGAGTTCGGCATCGCCATCGGCGGAGCGCTGATCATGGTGGGAGTCGTTCTCATCAATCGCGCCGACCGACGGATTCGGGAGAGCCCGGTCGTGGTGTGAACCGACGCCAAGACGGGGCTCTATCGGATCAATGCAGACGACGACAGGGGCGCCGATCAGGCGCTAAGCGGTTGCCTCGATGCCGGTGCATCTGATCGGCCTCGCACCTCACAGACAGCGCTCGACCGAACCTATCCGTCGAAGTGTTTTTCCAGGCTGTGCCACACACTCGGGTAATCGTCCTGAAGCGCCGGTATCGAACCTGCATAGGCGGTTGGAATGAGCGGGTATCGGGTTTCGAACATGAATGACATCGTGTTGGACAGCTTCTCCGGTTTGAGATCCGATGTGGTTGCCTTCATCCAGGCATCGTGGTCGGGGCCGTGGGGAAAGTACATGTTGTGCAAACTCATGCCGCCAGGAGCAAAGCCCTCTTCCTTCGCGTCGTACACCCCGTAGAGGATGCCCATGAATTCGCTCATGATGTTCTTGTGATACCAGGGAGGCCGAAACGTGTGTTCCCCTACCAGCCACCGCTCACCGAAGATCACGAAGTCGATGTTGGCGACACCTTCGTTGGCAGATGGGGAAGTGAGTACGGTGAAAATCGATGGATCGGGATGGTCGAAACTGATCGAGCCGATCACGTTGAATTTGCGCAGATCGTATTTGTACGGGGCGTGGTTGCCATGCCATCCGACAACGTCGAGCGGCGAATAGTCGGTCTCCACGGAGAACATCCGCCCGTCGAATTTGACCGAAAGCTCGCCGGTCCCCTCGGTGTCTTCATACGACGCAACCGGATATAGGAAATCGCGTGGGTTGGCGAGACCGTTGGCACCGATCGGTCCCCTCTCGGGCAGCTCTAGGTACGTTCCATAGTTCTCGCAGATGTAGCCACGGGCGCGGTCGTCGAGAAGTTCCACCCGATAGACCATCCCTCTCGGCATGACCGCGATCTCACCCGGCGACACGAGCAGCACTCCACATTCGGTCACAAACCGCAGCCCACCTTCCTGCGGTACCACGAGGAATTCGCCATCGGCGTTGTAGAAGTACGTATCAGTCATCGATTCGGTCGCCAGGTAGATGTGGGCAGCCATACCGACCTGCGTATGTGCGTTCCCGTTGGTTGCGACCGTGCGAATGCCTGTAAGGAAGGTCGTCGATTCGTCCGGAAAGGGCGGCGGATCCCAGCGCAGTTGGCCGATGGGTGGATCATCTTCACGGTTAGGGGCCGTGCGAATCCAGTGCCTATCGCCTTCGGTGAATCTCCAGGCGTGACGAACGGAAGGTCGAATCCGGTAGAACCACGTGCGCCGATTTCGATGGTTTGGCACCGTGAACGCAGTACCGGATAGCTGTTCGGTGTAGAGACCAAGCGGTGGTTTTTGCGGGTTGTTCTGCCCAACCGGAAGTGCCCCGGCGACTGCCTCCGAAGCGAACTCGTTACCGAAGCCGGATTGATACTCGGGATGCTGGAGATCGCTCATAGATCCTTTCGCCTCGATGGTTCTCAACCCCTAAAACCTACCCGGATTTGCTTGGGTCGATCAGACTGCTGTCATGGCCGCCGTCGACAACATCAAAGCATTAAGAGACATCGTCGGAAACGAGCATGTAAGCCAGACGAGCGCGGACCGTGAATCCCACTCTCACGACGAATCCGACCACGAGCCGAAACTGCCAGACGCCATCGTGTATCCAGACACCACCGCCCAGGTGAGCGAGGTGCTGGCGCTGGCGAACGAGCACCTGATCCCGGTGGTCGGATGGGGGGCGGGCACGAGCGTTGAGGGTCACACGATCCCGATTCACGGCGGCATCGTCGTTGACTTTCGCCGGATGAACCGCATCCTCGCCGTCCACCCTGAAGACTTCCAGGCCGAAGTTCAGCCAGGCGTATTGCGTTTGGACCTCGAAGACCAACTTTCGAAACAATACGGGTTGTTTTTCCCGCCTGACCCGGGAGCAAACGCCAGCATCGGTGGCATGCTCGCCAACAACGCCGCCGGCGTGCGGGCGCTCCGGTACGGCTCCGCCGCCGCCAACGTTCTGGGCCTCGAGGTGGTGCTCGCCGATGGCACCGTGATCAAGACCGGGTCGCGTTCGATCAAACAGAGCGCCGGGTACAACCTCACCCAGCTCTTCGTCGGTTCAGAAGGCACGCTGGGTTTGATCACGGCCGCAACCCTCAAGCTCGCGCCGATCCCGGAGCACTTCGCCACGGCGACGATTGCCTTCCCCGATGTCACCTCGGCTGCGCACACGGTGCACGCGGTCATGGGAATGGGCCTCGAACCGGCTGCGTTGGAGCTGCTTCACGCCGACCACATCCAGTGGATGAATGAGGAGGCCGACGCCGGCTTCACCGTTGCCCCTTCATTGATGGTCGAGTTCACCGGGGCCAGCGCATCCGTGGTGGCTGAGGCAATGGCGACAACCAGGCACCTGGCCGAGACAAACGGATCGACCGGATTCTCCGGAACCTCCGGACTCTCGGCGAGGAACGCGATGTGGCGGCTCCGTCACGGAACCCGCGAACGGAGCCACCGCCGGTTCCCCGGCCACAAATGGATCTCGATGGACGCCTCGGTTCCCATATCGAAACTGCCCGAGCTCATCTCATACTGTGAAGAGAAATGCCGCGAGCGCGGACAGGAATCTCGGGTGATCGGACACGCCGGAGACGGCAACATCCACCTTGGCCTCCACTACGACCCCGCCGATGCCCGTGCCGCCAAAGCGGCCGTAGCAACCGGTCATGATCTCATCACCAAGGCCATCGAACTCGGCGGGACCTGTTCCGGCGAACACGGTATCGGCCTTGGCAA
>JABDOU010000337.1 GCA_013043085.1 Acidimicrobiia bacterium | reverse complement strand
CAGCGTGCCCGCAAGCATCGACAACACCTCCTTGTATCCAACCGCCTCACGCGCCGTAGGCCCGAGACCGGACCCGAGCGAACGAACCTCCTCCACCAAACCCGCGTCGAGCATCGCCCGGGTCCGCGCGGCGATGCGCGATGGGGCGTCCGGGCCGGGGTCGATTCCGATGATGGACAGGTCTTCAATCGGCTCATACGTCTGATAACGAACGGCCGCTTCGGACTTGTGACGATGGCTCGGCGTGAGGCCGGTCAACTCCAGGATCTCCATCGCCCGGACGACCCTCCTCGGATTGGAGAGGTCCACGACCTCTGCGGCTTCAGGATCAGCCTCGAGCAACCGGCCGACGACCTCCTCGACAGGCATCGCTGCAATGCGCTGTCTCGTGTTGACATCGGTCGGCATCGGCTCCATGGGATCGACGAGCGCACGGAAGTGCAGCCCTGAACCGCCAACGATGAGCACCCTGTTGCCTCTCGATTTGACACCGGCGATCGCTTCGCGCCCCGAGCGTTGGAACGCGGCAACGTCGTAGGGTTCGGCCGGGTCCGCGATATCGATCATGTGGTGCACGACGCGCCGGCGTTCGTCCAGCGTCGCCTTGGCGGTTCCGATGTCCATGCCCCGATAGACCTGCATCGAATCAACAGATACAATCTCGGCACCGAGGCGCTCGGCCAGGTCGAGCGAGATCGCGGTTTTGCCGGCGCCCGTTGGACCAAGCAGTGCAAAGATCGAAATCAGACCAACCGGCCGGTGAGATGGTGAGGGTGAGCGATTGTCACCTCGGCGTCGAACAGCTGCCCGGCGGCCACCGATCCGGCGACATTCACAGTTTTGTTCGTGCGGCTCCTGCCCGAGGTCACCGCGTCGTCCTTGCGTGACGGGCCGCCACTCAGCAATCGAAGTGTCTGACCGACGGTTGCCTTGTTTTTGTCGAAAGAGATCTCATCCTGTAACCCTGTGAGGCGAAGGTACCGCTCCCGCACCACGTCGGGGTCGATGAAGTCGTCCACCATGCCGGCCGCGGCGGTACCCGGCCGGGGCGAATAGATGAAGGTGAACGCACTGTCGAACTGCGAAGCCGCCACCACATCAAGCGTTGCCTGGAACTCATCTTCGCTTTCACCCGGAAAACCGACGATGATGTCGGTCGTGAGTGCAAGGTCGGGCAACACCTCGCGTGCCATCTCGACCTTGCCGAGAAATCGTTCGGCGTTGTAGCCACGATGCATGGCAGCCAGGACGCGATCAGAGCCGGACTGGAGGGGCAGATGCAGATGTTCGCACACAGCTTCGGTCTCAGCCATCGCTTCTGCGACGTCCCGATTGAAATCCTTCGGGTGAGGACTCGTATAGAAGATCCTCTCCAGGCCCTCCACCGCGCCAACCTGACGGAGCAGATCGGCAAAGAGCGGCTTACGGCCTCCCAGATCCAGATCTCGACCATATGAATTCACGTTTTGCCCAAGCAGCGTGACCTCGACAACACCGTCAGCAACAAGACGCCGAACCTCTGAAACGACATCAGATGGTCGTCTGCTCATCTCGGCCCCGCGCAAGGATGGGACGATGCAGAACGTGCACGAGTTGTTACATCCGATCATGATCGTGACCCACGCCCGATGCGGGTCATCGCGTTTTGCCGGCAGGTCCGGCACGGAACTCGACTCGTCCAGGATCTCTGTGACCGGTCCCCACTCGTCTGCCTGGTCGAGCAGCGACACCAGGCGATCGATGTTGTGTGTCCCAAAGACAACATCGACCCACGGCGCACGATCACGGACAATGGTCCGATCCTTCTGAGCGAGACATCCTCCGACGGCGATCTGTAATTCAGGACGGGCGTCCTTGTCTGCCTTGAGATGGCCGAGGTTTCCGTACAAACGGTTGTCGGCGTTCTCGCGAATCGCACACGTATTTAGTACGACCAGATCGGCCTCGTCGATCGAGGCCACCGCATTCATACCATCGGCCTCTAGCAACCCGGCGATCCGCTCCGAATCGTGCTCGTTCATCTGACACCCGAACGTACGAATGAAATAGCTTTTTCCCGACCTGGTCGGGAGACGTCGCTCGCGTCGCGTTGGAAGCGCTACGGCCACCATGTTGGCATCAGTCGTCATTGCGCGTAAAAGGTACTTCGCAATTCCCTGATGACGGTTACCTGGACCTGACCGGGGTACTGGACGTCTGCCTCGATTTTCTTGGCGATCTGACGTGCCAGGTGCGAAGCCGCTGCGTCGTCGACCTGACCTGGATCGACGATCACCCGTAACTCGCGTCCAGCCTGCATCGCATACACCTTGTCCACCCCATCGAAGCCGAGCGCAAGGTCCTCGATGTTCGTGAGCCGTTTGACGTACGTGTCGAGCTGCTCGCGTCGTGCCCCGGGACGCGCCGCCGAAATGGCGTCGGCTGCCTGAGTGATCACCGCCAGGACCGTCTTGGGCTCGACTTCGTTGTGATGGGCCTCGATGGCGTGCACGATCGCCGCATCCTCGCCAAAACGCCTCGCAATCTCGGCGCCTACGAGAGCGTGGGAGCCGCCGACTTCGTGGCTGACGGCCTTGCCGATGTCATGCAGCAGCGCAGCGCGTTTGGCCGGCCCCTGCTCCATGCCGAGCTCTGCCGCAAGCAAGCCGGCGAGTGCGGCAGCTTCAACCGAATGATCCAGAACACTCTGCCCGTAGGAGGTTCGATACTTGAGACGTCCGAGGAGTGTCACCATCTCGGACTCCATACGTGACACGCCGACTTCCAGCAGAACCCACTCGCCCGCATCACGAATCGATTGCTCAACTTCAGCGGTCGCTTTCATGACCGACTCTTCGATGCTGGTCGGATGAATGCGACCATCGGCGACGAGCTTGTTCAGCGCGACCCTTGCGATCTCACGGCGAACGGGATCAAAGGAACTCACCGACACGGACCCGGGCGTGTCGTCAACAATCAACGTGACGCCAGAGGTTTGCTCGAAGGCTCGGATGTTGCGGCCATCGCGCCCGATGATCCGGCCCTTCATTTCATCGGTCGGCAGATGGATAACAGACACTGTGGTTTCGGATACGACTTCGGCAGAGAGGCGCTGAATAGCAGTCGCCAGAATGCGACGCGCTCGACGATCGGCTTCTTCGCGAGCTTGCATTTCAGCGTCACGCAAGAGCACCATCGAATCGCGCCGAACTTCTTCCTCGACGATGGCCATGAGTTCATCCTTCGCCGCCTCATGGTCCAGGGATGAAATACGCTCCAGTTCATCGCGAATCAATTCCTGGCCCGCGATTATGTCTTCTTGAGACTGAGCCGCTTGCCGCTCTCGTAGTGCGAGTGATTCTTCGCGTTGCGCGAGGTTGGAGGAACGTTGCTCGAGCGTGGTCTCTCGATGTTGAATTCGCTCCCGGGCGGTGTCGACCTCCAGGCGGGCGTGGGTCAGCTCGGTTTCGACTTCCTCTCGATAAGCCTCCGCCTGGGCGCGAGCCTCAGCCTCCGCCTGTTCGAGAATCTTTTGTGCCTGCTGACGATCGGTCGAGCCGCTCGACCTCGTTCCAAATCGATAGGCGACCGCTCCCCCGACCACCAGACCAATGACGAGCGCAACAATCCACTGCAATGCATCCATGATGAGTCCTCGGTCGTCTTATGGTCATTGTACGGCGTCTGTCAAGAACACGACACAACGCAAATTCCCTCCTTATCCCGACCGGCTATCGTCCACCTGTGGAGTCTCCGTCTTTCGCGCCCGCAGCGTTTGATGATCCAAATGCAGCTGCCAGCCTCCAGTCGTACTACGCCGAACTCGACCGGGTGTTTCCCGAAGGATTCGATCCCGATGCATGGGCAGCCATAACGCCTGACGAAACCCGTGCACCGACCGGCTGTTTCATTCTCATGCGCCACGGGGACGAAACGATCGGGTGCGGCGCGGTGAAGACCCTGTCTCAGGGCGTAGGCGAAATCAAGCGGATGTGGATCAGAGACGACATGCGTGGACGGGGGCTGGGTCCGAAGCTCCTGGCCGAACTGGAGGCTCAGGCTCGCAAACTGGGTCACGTCATCGTTCGTCTCGATACCAGTGCGCACTTGCCGATTGCCATCGCCATGTACAAGAAGCACGGGTACACCGAAATCGAGCCCTATAACGACAACCCCTACGCCGCGCACTGGTTCGAGAAACCCCTGAACCAGGCACGATCACCAACCAACGCCTGAGCCTGAGCCCTGAGCGAGCACGGGGCTGGAGTTCCTATTTACGCTTTCCGCTCTTGGGGTCGGGGTTGGCCTCACGGGCGATTGCCTCGCCGTTCTCATCCAGCTGGGCTTCCTGAGACGGATCCTTGGTGAGCCCGAGCGCTTCGAGGATCTTCGCCTGCAGTTGGATCGCCAGCTCTGGATTCTCCCGCAAAAAGACTTTGGCCTTCTCACGTCCCTGTCCGAGCTGATCACCCTCGTAGGTGTACCAGGCACCGCTCTTGCGGACGATGTCGTTCT
>JABDOU010000330.1 GCA_013043085.1 Acidimicrobiia bacterium | reverse complement strand
GGGCATCAACCAGGGCAACAGCGGGGGCAACCGCGAGAGCAACGGCGGGGGCAACCGCGAGGGCAACCGCGGGAACAACCGCGGGGTCAACCGCGGGGTCAACATAGTGTCGGTTCGATCCGTCGTTCCGCCCATCCCCGAAGAATGGGTGCGCAAGCTCCCGACGGCGATCCGCCAGGCACACGCCGAAAAAACCCGCTAGCTGTCGGCTATATACGGCCGATTGGGTCCGTTCGCTATCGCGCGGACGGCTATCCGTCGTCTTCGGGAGGAGGGGGCGGCGGCTTTCCGATTATTGCGGTGATCGTATCGCCCGTGGCGACCTTGGTTCCCGGACCCGGCTGCGTCTGAATGATCTTGTTCCATGCATTCTCATCCGGGGTCTCCACGAAGGTCGGCTGTAGGTTGACCGATATTCCCGTGGTCTCGGCGGTCGTGATGAGGACCTGGTTGGCCTGGGTCAGCGTCAGGCCGACCACATTCGGCATGGCGATTTCAGGCGGGAGGCCGGTCGATACTTCGATGGTCACCGCATTGCCCTGTGTCATCTTGGCTCCGGCAGCAGGAACCTGATTGACGACTATGCCCTGGGCCTCGTACGAATTGACCTCGACAATCGCGACATTGAGATGGGCGAGGTAGATCTGGGACGTGGCCTCGGATTGCGAGAGGCTGATGACAGACGGCACGGTGGTTGACGGAACGACTTTGTATTTGCTCGTGCCGTCGGGCAGGGGCGCGAAGTTCTCCTCGGGAACACCCTCCAGCAAGATCGTCATGAACTCTTTCCACATCGGCGCCGGAACATCGCCGCCGAATACCCGGCTGTAGGTGCGGCCGTTGATCTGCACGTTGCGCATTGCGATCTGCTCGTCTGCATAACCGACCCACACCGAAGAGGTGTACTGAGGAACGAACCCGACGAACCAGGCATCACGGAAGCTCTGCGTGGTTCCCGTCTTTCCGGCCATAGGACGGCCGATGTTGGCTTTTGGGGCAGTACCTCTCGTGACGTTTCGCATCGCTTCGACCACCGTCGCTGCGAGCGCCGGATCGGTGACCTGCTCGCTGACGATCTCATACTCGTAGAGCACCTCACCTTCCTCGGTTTCGATCCGTTCGATCAGGTGAGGGCGAAGCCGGTCCCCATAGCGAGCCAGGGTCGAGTAGGCCGCAGCCATGTCGAGCGGTGTCACCTCGCCTGCACCGAGGGCAAGCGAATATACGAGCGGTAGTTCCGAGTTGATGCCGAGCCGGTTGGCCATGTCGGCGATGTTCTCGGGTCCGGTGGCGAGCGCCACCTGGGCATAAACCGTGTTGATGGATCGGTAGGTGGCCTCGAACAGACGGGTGAGTCCACCACCCCCTCCGCGCACCGTCCAGGTGAAGCTGCCTCCAGGTCCGCAGGGAACGCTGCACTGCAGTTTCAGAGGGCTTTCAGAACTCCAATAACTGTTGATCGATCCGCCATTCTCCAAATACGCCATGAGCGCGAACGGCTTGAAGGATGACCCCGGCTGGCGAAGACCTTCGGTTGCGAGGTCGTAGTCGCGTTCGCCTGCTGCAAAGTCAGTTCCGAAATCGAGACCGCTCGCCATCACCTTGATCGCTCCGGTGTTGTTGTCGATTGTGGTGATAGCACCGGTTGGTGCCTTGGCGCCGTCGGCCGGTACCGGCAACCACGTGCGCAGCAGGCTGTTGGCGGCGCGTTGGAGGCCCATGTCGACCGTGGTGGTGATGATCAAGCCGCCCTTGAGTCCTGGTTGTTCCTCACACTCGTTGCTTTCGGCAGGACAGCCGAAGATGGCTACCTCCCGATCCTCAGGGGTAAGGCCAAGAACGTTGAATTCGGGATTGTTGAGGAGTTGTCGGATCGCCTCGATGCGCACCTGGGGTGCCTCTTCGATCAAGGTCTCGTGCGGGATCGGGGCGACCGGTTTGGCGATGGCCGCGTCGGCTTCTTCTTTCGTGATGAAGCCGTCGCTCACCATCAACCTGATCACGATGTCGCGTCGATCTTTGACGAGGTCCGGATTGCGGCGCATATCGAACTCGGTCGGGTTACGTAGCGCCACGGCGATGGCGGCTGCTTCTTCGATCGTCAGATCGGAGACGTCTTTACCAAAGTATTCGCGGCCCGCTGCCGCCATGCCGTACGAGTTCCAGCCGAAATACTGTGAGTTGAGATAGAACTCGAGCAGCTGATCCTTGGTGTAGATCTTCTCCATCTCGGTGGCGTATTTGATTTCTGCGATCTTGCGCTGGAACGTCACCTCTCGTCCGACGTATCCCTGGGCGCGGACGATCTGCTGGGTGATGGTCGATGCCCCCTGTGTGCTGTCGTTCTTCAAGTTCTCGAGGAAAGCGCGCACAACCGCCTGGGTATCGACGCCGCGGTGCTCGTAAAAGTCGCCGTCCTCGGCTGACAGGACTGCCTGAACGACGTGATCTGGAAAGTCTTCGAGCGGGGTCGGATCGCTCAGCCGCAACGACAGCTCGGCCAGCCGCTCGCCATCGGCGGAGTAGAGGGTCGACAGCTCTGAGAGGTTGGGAAGGATGCCGATGTCGTCGGGGCTGATGGCCGGGACGTTCCGCTCTTCGAAAGACTCGAAGACATTCGAAGCCTTGTTCGTTCCCATAAACGAGAACAGCCCGACCCAGGTAGCTGTCAGGATCCCGAGGATGAGGAGAATCAAAAAGGCGGGGAATCCCCGTCGTATACGTTCTTGCCGTTCGGCGAGGTGAATGGAGTTGTCCATGGAACCTTTGACGAAGGGATACCCGTGAGGGTTCCCCGGTAGCATTGGGTCGGTTCGATCAGGAGCGAAGCCTACCCACGTGTCTGTATCTCAAAGCGCGAATTCCGAACCTAAGGCCGAGCGGGCCGACCCCGGGCAGGATCCCGAGACAGATGGACCTCAGCGGACGCTGGCTTCGGGAATCGAGCTTCCGGTCGTCAGCGAGCCTACGACCGGTGTAGACGAAAAGATAGGCCGTCCTGGAGAATATCCATACACCAGAGGTGCCTACCCCACGATGTATCGCGGGCGACCCTGGACGATGCGTCAATATGCAGGCTTCGGATCGGCCGCCGAAACCAACCGTCGGTTTCTCTCGTTGCTCGAGGCCGGGCAAACGGGTCTGTCGGTCGCGTTTGATCTGCCGACGCAGATGGGCCTCGACAGTGATGACCCAAGAGCAGCAGGTGAGGTCGGCAAAGTGGGCGTGGCCATCGACACGATCCACGACATGCGAACTCTGTTTGCAGATATTCCTCTCGGTGAGGTCACTACCTCCATGACGATCAACGCGACCGCCCCCATGCTGCTCCTTCTCTACCAGCTGGTGGCCGAAGAACAGGGAGCTGATCTTTCCACCCTGGGCGGGACCATCCAGAACGACATTCTCAAGGAATACGTCGCCCGCGGCACCTATATCTACCCGCCTGCGCCCTCGATGCGGCTGGTGACGGATGTATTTGCCTACTGCGGTGAGGTTTTGCCGACCTGGAACACAATCTCTATCAGCGGATATCACATCCGGGAAGCAGGCTCCACCGCCACCCAGGAAATCGCATACACGCTTTCCAATGCTCTTGCCTACGTAGAGGCAGCTCGATCGGTCGGCCTGGATGTCGACGACTTCGCACCCCGACTCTCGTTCTTCTGGAATAGCCACAACCATTTCCTCGAAGAGATAGCCAAGTTCAGGGCGGCGAGACGGATGTGGGCCGACCTCATGCGCAACCGCGTCGGGGCGCGCAACCCTGAGAGTTGGCGGATGCGATTCCACACCCAGACGGCGGGAAGCTCACTCACGGCGCAACAACCGCACAACAACGTGGTACGAACGACGGTACAGGCGATGGCCGCCATTCTCGGCGGCACCCAGTCATTGCACACCAACTCGTTCGATGAAGCGCTTGGCCTTCCCACCGAGGCTGCTGCTCGACTGGCACTCCGCACCCAACAGATACTTGCGAACGAGTCCGGTCTCACCGACTCTGTTGATCCGTTGGCGGGTTCGTATCTCATCGAATGGCTGACCGATGAGATGGAACAGGCAGCTCTTGCGATCATGGCCGACATCGATGAACTGGGCGGAGCCGTCGGTGCCATAGAGGCCGGGTACATGCAGGCAGGAATCGAAGAGGCGTCCTACGCGCATGCCCGTGGCCTCGACGAGGGCGACATAGTCGTGGTCGGCGTAAATGCATACGCTGACGACGGTTCTGTGCCGGTTGAGTTGTTGACACCGGATCCAGCCATTGAACGCGAGCAGGTGGATCGCCTTGGTCAAGTGCGAGCGGGGCGTATCGACGTGGTCCCCTTGCTCAAGGCGGTCGAGGACGCGGCCCGGACCGGAGACAGCGTCATGCATCCCATCAAGGCTGCTTTGGCCGCCGAGGCGAGTGTCGGCGAAGTCGCTGCTTCGCTCCGATCAGTCTTCGGTTCCTACTGATTCGTCCGACACCGGACTGACGACCGCGATCAGATGGCCCGCAGGCACGGACTGGCTCGTCGAGACCTCAATCCGCTGGACAACACCGGAGATGGGGCTCGCGATCTCGTTCTCCATCTTCATGGCCTCCAGCACACAGACGACTTCGCCTGCTTCGACTCTCTGGCCGACCTCAACCTCGATCTCGACGATCGTTCCCTGCATCGGTGCTGTGATGGATCCGTCGTTGTTTTGGGAGATCGTGCCGACAGTCGGCATCGGTGGAGGTTTGCGTGAACCGCGTGCGCCATCGGGTACCCACACCTCGACGGAGTGATGCCGGCCGTCCAGCTCGACCTCGAACGTCCGAAGCTCGTGGGGACGATGCGCGCCACCGGCGTCGGCGGTGAAGGGGTCGGCGACCGGTTGGTCGAATGTCATGGTGGTTTCGACGAATTGGGTATGTACGGCGCCCGACTGGAACGTCGGGTGTTCGAGAATCGCCTCGTGTGCCGGGATGGTTGTTGGTATGCCATGAATCAGAAACTCTGCAAGAGACCGCTTGCCGCGGGCGATAGCGATCCCACGGTCCGGCCCGAACACGATGAGCTTGGCGATCAGGTTGTCGTATGCGTCGGGGATTGTGCTTTGTTCCTCGAATCCAGAATCCACCCGAACCCCGGGTCCTCCGGGTTCTCGATATACCGTGATGGTTCCGGGTGTTGGCCGGAAGTTGTCAAACGGGTCCTCGGCGTTTATTCGGAACTCGATGGCGTGGCCCCGGATAGGGCGGTGTCCGGGTTCGATCGCCTCGCCGCGGGCGATTCGTAGCTGTTCGGCCACCAGATCGATGCCGGTCACGAGTTCGGTCACGGGATGCTCCACCTGCAGCCGTGTGTTCATTTCGAGGAAGTAGACGTCTTCGCCGTCGACCAAAAACTCGACCGTGCCGACCGAGTGGTAGTCGCAAGCCTCAGCGATACCGAGCGCTCGTTCTGCCAGTACTTCCCTCACTCCGACGGGAAGGCCTATTGCGGGCGCCTCCTCGATCAGTTTCTGGTTTCGTCGTTGCGTGCTGCAGTCACGCTCGCCATAGAACGCTCCGTTTCCGAAGGTGTCGCGTCCAATCTGGGCTTCGATATGACGCGGCTCCAGGAGAAACCGCTCCATGTAAAGATCGGCGTTCGAGAATGCGGCGTGGGCTTCGCGAGCGGCTGATTCATAGGCTCCATCGATGTCGGCTGCCCGGTCTATGACCCTCATCCCGCGTCCCCCACCGCCGCCGGCCGCCTTGATCACGACGGGCAATCCATGCCGGTCGGCGAACTCGTGAACTTCGTGCGGTCCTGCCAGGGGATCAGACGTGCCCGGGATGGGGTTGGCGCGTGCCATCTCTGCAGCACGTCTGGCTTCGATCTTGTCGCCCATGATTTCGATCGCGTCGGCGGGTGGGCCAATCCACGTGAATCCGGCTGCAGCGACCGAGCGGGCAAACGCAGCATTCTCGGAAAGGAAGCCGTAGCCAGGATGGATGGCGTCGACGCCTGCCCTCCGTGCCGCTTCGAGGATCGAGTTGTGATCGAGATACGAACTCGCAGCCGGCGCCGGACCGATGTAATAGGCCTCGTCT
>JABDOU010000327.1 GCA_013043085.1 Acidimicrobiia bacterium | reverse complement strand
GATCGTGTCACCCTCTTCGATGAGTGCGATCGGCCCGCCCGCCATCGCTTCGGGAGCCACATGTCCGATGCAGAGCCCGGTGGTCCCGCCGCTAAAACGACCGTCGGTGATCAGCAGGATGGACTTGCCGAAGCCGGCTCCCTTGATGGCCGCCGTGATTTGGAGCATCTCGCGCATGCCCGGGCCACCCTTCGGGCCCTCGTAGCGAATGATGACCACGTCACCGTGGTTCAGCTGATGGTTGAACAACGCCTCGAGGGCATCTTTTTCGTCGTCGAACACGCGGGCCGGGCCCTCGAACACGTCGAGTTCAATGCCCGCCATTTTCACCACGGCTCCCTCGGGACTCAATGATCCCCGCAATACGGCGATCCCGCCTTCGACAGCGATCGGCTTGTCGAGCTTTCGGATCACGGTTTGATCATCCGGAAACGAGATGCCTTCCAGGTTTTCGGCCATAGTTTTGCCGGTCACGGTCATGACGTCGCCATGGAGGTAGCCGCCATCGAGGAGCGCCTTGAGTACAACAGGTACTCCTCCAATCCGGTCGAGATCCACCATGTGATAGGTGCCAAACGGCTTGAGATCACCGACGTGAGGCGTTCGGCGGGAGATGGCGTCGAAGTCTTCGAGGTTGAGCTCAACCCTGGCCTCGCGGGCAATCGCGAGGAGATGCAGCACGGCGTTGGTTGATCCGCCAAGGGCCATGACCGTGGTGATCGCGTTCTCAAATGCCTGGCGTGTCATGATCGTTCGCGGTCGAATGTTGTCACGCAGGAGGTGCATGGCTGCTTCACCAGATCGGATGGCATACTCCTCGAGCCGTGGGTCGATCGCAGGCACGGTCGCAGATCCGGGAAGGGACATTCCGATCGCCTCACCGACTGCCGCCATCGTGTTGGCCGTGAACATCCCCGCACATGACCCAACTCCCGGACAAGCGTTGCGTTCGATTTCGAGCAGATCCTCGGATTGCAGTCTTCCCTCCGACACTGCACCGATGGCCTCGAATACGTCGACGATCGAGATGTCCTTGCCGTTCCAATGTCCTGGCAATGACGATCCACCGTAGAGAAACACACCCGGCAGGTTGATCCGGGCAGCTGCCATGAGCATGCCTGGCAGCGATTTGTCGCAACCTGCAATGGTGACCATCGCATCGAACCGCTCAGCGTGCATCACCAGCTCGACGGAGTCGGCGATCACCTCGCGGCTGACGAGTGATGCCCGCATGCCTTCGTGGCCCATGGATATCCCGTCGGACACGGCGATCGTTGTGAAGACGAGACCAACCCCGTCTGCTGCCCTGACGCCGGTTTTGGCGCGCTCGGCAAGCATCGGGCCGGTGATGTTGCAGGGAGTGACTTCGTTTCCGGCAGAAACCAGACCGACCTGAGGTTTCGAAAAATCTTCCTCGGTGAGCCCTACGGCGCGCAACATGGCTCGAGCTCCGGCTTTGGCAGGCCCCTCGGTGACATCTTGAGAATGGATCTTGTTGGCCATAGAGCGAGGCTACCGCACGACCGCCGTTTCGCACATCTCGCCCTCCGAGGGGCGCTTTGCTTCGACGGATATTTGAAAAGCGAGTGCCTGCAGCCAGACTGGGCCTCGTCATGAAGCGCGCAACCACATCCGACACTCTTCGCAGAATTGGAGGAGAGGATCTGGTTGCCGTAGGTGTATGTTCGGCTGAGCCGTTTCCCGACGTTGAAGCCGAGCTGCTTCGTCGCAAAACCAGCGGCCTGTCTTCGCGGTTGACGTTCACGTTCAACCGCCCTTCTGTATCCACCGATGTTCGCAAGAGCTTTCCGTGGGCAGAGCGGATCGTGGTGGGGGCCGCGACCTACTTGCCTGAGGCGGGCTCCCCGGAAGGCAGCCCCGGAGAAACCGGACGGGTGGCGCGATTCGCTACTGACGATCATTACGAGCCGTTGCGAATCGGATTGCTGGCAATAGCGGATCATCTGATTTCGCAAGGATGGAACGCCGAAGTGCTGGTCGACGACAACCGGCTCGTTGATCGGGCAGCAGCTGTGCGGGCAGGGGTTGGCTGGTGGGGTAAGAGTTCCATGGTGCTCGCGCCCAAGTACGGACCATGGATTCTCCTCGGCTCGGTCGTCACAGATGCACCGCTCGCTGTAGATACACCTATGGAACGCTCCTGTGGATCGTGCGTTGCGTGTATCCCGGCTTGTCCGACCGGAGCGATCATTGCTCCTGGCGTCATCGATGCGCGGCTATGTCTGGCGGCGATTCTGCAGGCCCCCGGTCCCATCCCGGTAGAGCTGCGAAGGGCGGTGGGAGATCGTGTCTACGGGTGCGATGACTGCCTTGACGCCTGCCCACCTGGCGAGCGCTGGTTGGCGGGCTCCACGATCGATCGCGGTACCCCTTCACTGATAGGGATACTCAATGCGTCAGACGAGGAGCTTCTGAGGGTCTATGACCACTTCTATGTTCCGAAGCGAGATCCGAATTATCTGCGCCGGAATGCTCTGGTCGCTCTCGGCAACAATGGCGGAGCCGACGCCCTGGAGGCGGCGCGGACCTATCTCGATCATGATTCCGGGATGCTGAGAGAGCACGCTTCCTGGGCGATTGCCGAAATCGAGGCACGGTGCTGATTGTCTCGGATGTGCACGGCGCGGTCGACGCGCTCCGCAGAACGTTCCAAATGGGTGAGCCGGTTGTAGTTCTGGGAGACCTCATCAACTACATCGACTACCGGACCGCCGACGGCATCCTGGCTGACGTCGCAGGTCACGATTGGGTTGCGGGGATGATCGTGCATCGGACGGCTGAGGACTGGGACCGGGTATCCGCTCACTGGAACATCCTCAGGGAACAGAGGGAACCGGAAGAGTTGCGCCGCGAATTCGAGAGTCGAATTGAGCAAGCATACGTATCGATCTGTGCTGCCATGGCCGGCGAAAAGGCATATGTGACGTTCGGTAATGTCGACCGTCCGGACCGCCTCCAGCATCATTTGCCGGCCTCGGCATCATTTATCCAGAGCGGCGTCGTTGAGGTCGACGGATGGTCTCTCGGCATTGTCGGTGGGGGAGTACCGTCTCGCATGGGTGTTCCCGGTGAGGTTGCAGATGATGTTCTAGCTGAGAGATTGGCGGAGATCGGGTCGGTCGACATACTCGGCACCCATGTGCCACCGGCGATCCCCCAGCTGTCGTTGGATGTCGTGGCCGGGACCAACAAAGGTTCCCAGCCAGTGCTCGACTACCTGCTCGAGCACCAGCCCCGTTTTCATTATTTCGGAGACATTCACCAACCCCAGGCGGTGTCCTGGCGCATCGGCCGGACGCTGTGTCGAAACGTCGGATACTTTCGCGCGACCGGCCGCCCGGTTCGCCATGTGGATGTTGCAGCCGGGCTCTGATTCGCCCATGGCGGTCGCGGACCCCGCCCGGCGTAGTCTTTCGCTATGAGATCTTTTCCAACGGATGTGGCACCGTGCAGGTAAGCAATGCCTGAAGCCACCAAAGCCGAGATCGTCTGCGACATCGATGCGGAAGCGCTATTCGAGGTCGTGGTCGATCTTGCCCGATATCCCGAATGGGTTGACGGTGTCGAATACGTGGACGTCCGAGAGGAGGGCGAAGACGGTCTTCCAGCTCTAGCCGAATTCCGTCTGGAGTCTTTCGGGAAAACCATCTCCTACGTTCTCGCCTACGAGTACGAAGGCATTGCCCGCGTCGCATGGTCATTGGTGGAGTCCAACGACGTCAAGAGCCTCGAAGGTATGTACGAGTTCTTCGATGTGGACGGAGGCGGAACCGCCGTCGAATACACCCTCACGGTTGAACCCACATTCCCCGTCCCGAAACTACTTCGGCGTCAGGTTGAGAAGCAGATCACGAACTCGGCCCTGAGATCACTGGTGAAGCGAGCGGGCCAGGCGTAAATGCGCGTGCTGCTTGTGACGGGCAAGGGGGGAGTCGGGAAGACAACCGTGGCAGCGGCCACTGCCCTCGGTGCCGCAGATCTCGGCCATAGAACGCTCGTGATGTCTACCGATCCAGCTCACAGCCTCGCCGATGCGTTTGCCGTGCCGCTTGGCGACTCGCCAACCAGCGTCATGGAGAACCTGGACGCTCAGCAAATCGATTCGCAACGCCGACTCGAACAGTATTGGGGTGAAGTACGTGACTACCTGTCTGACCTCTTCGACTGGTCGGGCCTATCGGGCGTCGAAGCTGAGGAAATGGCGGTCTTTCCTGGCATGGACGAGTTGTTTGCGCTCGCAGACGTCAAAGATCACACCACGTCGAATGCGTACGACTTGCTCGTGATCGACTGTGCACCGACCGCCGAGACGTTGCGTTTGCTTTCGCTACCCGAAGTCCTGGCCTGGTATATGGAGAAGATCTTTCCTGCGGGTAAGAAGTTTCACAAAGCCGTTCGACCTGTCATCAGCCGGATGACGTCGATGCCAATCGCCGGCAACGAGGTGCTTGATTCAGTCGAGGGCTTTTACGGCCGCATCAGCGGAGTTCGTGACATCCTCACCAACCCCGAGATCACGAGTGCTCGCCTTGTCGTCAATCCGGAGAAGATGGTCATTTCTGAAGCCCGGCGCACCTACACCTATCTCGGCCTCTTCGGATACGCAGTCGATGCAGTGATCGTTAATCGAGTCCTGCCGGATACGATCACAGATCCGTACTTCAAGCGCTGGCAAGAGATCCAGGCTGCCCACCTCGAGACGGTTGAGCAAGGATTTGCCGAAGTGGATCGTCGTCGGTTACGGCTCTTTGACGAGGAAATGGTCGGTGTAGAAAAACTACGGCTCCTGTGCGAAGAGCTTTACGAAGGCGAAGATCCGGCTGCCCGTCTATCGATGGCCGAGCCTTTCCATGTGATGGAGGTCGGCGACGATGTCATCATGACGCTTGCAATTCCTTTTGCGGAAAAGGGCGAGGTCGACGTCATTCGTGTTGGGGACGAGATCGTTGTAACCGTCGGTCCCTACCGACGAGCGTTCATCCTCCCGGATTCGCTGAAGCGCAGGAAAGTCAACGGCGCAAAGTTGTCAGAAGGGGTCCTCGCGGTTACGTTCACCTAATCACCCGGGCCGAGCGAACGGCACCGGTTGCAGTCGATTCGTTGCCTGCGATCGTTTTGCGGTAGTCGGTTCCGCGGCTCGCGGTTAACGGTGATCATGTGAGTAGCAGGCCGGATGAGATGGAAACAGCATGGATAATCGAACTCGAAAAGCGCTCATGCGAGCGGGCATTCACATGGGCCTCGCGCTCACGGAAGTGTTGAAAGCAGTTCAGGTTATTTTGAGCGAACTCGCTCGACCCGATACCGGATCTGCATCTACCCAGCCCGATCGCTCCATTCAGAGAATCGTCATCGACGAGTAATCTGGCGTCTCCATGGGTGTATTCAGATCATCAGCGGCGGCCTCTCAGCCGACCAAGCCGTATCGCGCAGCAGAAGAAGCGCTGGCGCTGTTGCCCAATCTCGTGAAGCTCGGCTGGCGGCTCACCAAGGACCCCCGGATCCCGATAAAAGCACGGTTGTTCGCGGGTGTTGCTGTCGCGTATGCCATGTCACCGTTCGATGTGCTCCCGGGTTGGATTCCGTTGGTCGGTCAACTCGATGACATTTTGTTGCTGATTCTTGCGCTGCAATACCTGATGGATGCGGCAGGTGACGTGGTCGTTCGAGAATACTGGGAGGG
Source organism: Acidimicrobiia bacterium (assembly GCA_013043085.1). Taxonomy (GTDB): domain Bacteria; phylum Actinomycetota; class Acidimicrobiia; order Spongiisociales; family SHLN01; genus JABDOU01. The sequence goes on along the minus strand of JABDOU010000327.1, from coordinate 7,181 downwards.
ATCGAGTGACGTTCTCGAAGTCATCGAGGGGCTCATCGACTGGGGTTCGAACATGGTGCCCTGGACGGTTCGCAAGGCAGTTCGACGCTACCTCCACACCTGAGCATGGGCTACCCGGCAGCGCCGCTGCGAGAGGCTCGGGTGGCCGTGCACTTTGCCAATCCGTCCCGTGATCGAGGAGTCGACGTAACCTCTTGCGATGGAATTCCGACGTGTCGGCAACCTGCCGCCCTATGTATTTGCCGAAGTCGATCAGCTCAAGATCGAAGCCCGCCAGAACGGACGCGATATTGTCGATCTCGGGTTCGGCAATCCAGACCTCCCATCGCCTCCGGCGGTTGTCGAGAAACTGATTGAAGCGGCTCAAAAACCCTCAAATCACCGCTATTCCTCGTCCCGGGGAATTCCCAATCTCCGCAAAGCGCTCGCCGATCGGTATCAACGCCGCTTCGGAGTGACACTCGATCCGGAGACCGAAGTCATCACCACGATCGGCGCCAAAGAAGGGCTCGCCCATCTCATGTGGACACTGGTCCAGCCCGGAGATACTGCATTGGTGCCCGAACCGTCGTATCCCATACACATCTATGCCCCGGTCATGGCCGGCGCTGAGGTGCGGCGAGTGACCCTTGATAGAGATGGCAACTTCTTCTTCAGGCTCGAGGCTGCCTTCAACGAAATCATCCCAAAGCCACGCGTCATCGTTGTCTCGTTTCCTCACAACCCGACTGGGCTCTGCGTCGACCTTGATTTCTTCGACAAACTCGTACAGCTGGCCCGGGAACGAGATGTGAAGATCGTCCATGACTTCGCATACGCCGATCTTGTCTACGACGACTACGAGCCGCCCAGCATTTTGCAGGTACCGGGCGCCAAAGATGTTGCAGTGGAGCTCTACACCTTGACAAAAGGCCATTCCATGGCCGGGTGGCGGGTGGGATTCGTCGCTGGAAACCCCGAGATGGTGGCAGCTCTCGCAAAGCTGAAGTCGTACCTCGACTACGGCACTTTCCAGCCCATCCAGATTGCGTCGATCATCGCGCTCAACGAACACGACCACTACCCGGGAGAGATTTCGGCGATCTACAAGCGTAGAAGGGATACGTTGATCGACGGCTTGGCCAGGGCGGGGTGGGAGATACCCCGACCACGTGGGACGATGTTCGTCTGGGCCCCGATGCCCCGCGCATTCATCGAGAGGGGCTCCCTGGAATTCGCCAAGCTGCTATTGCGCGAAGCCGGCGTAGCGGTGAGTCCCGGCATCGGTTTCGGCCCTTCTGGCGAAGGCTTTGTCCGGTTCGCTCTCGTCGAGAACGAGCAGCGCATTGGCCAGGCCGTCAAAGGTATTCGGACAGTCCTCGGCGATCACGGGACCGGCTAGCTCGTGCGGCGGAAGTTGATCCTGCTGATGATTCAGGCACTGGTCGTCGCCTCCTGCGGTGGCACACCGGGTTCGGATCCACTTGTCACGGCTGCCGACCGGGCTGCGGCCCTCCCCAACAGCACGACGACGGCGCCGACTGCGACGATGGAGTCTTCTGATGGAGCATCCACGACTCTTGCTGCAGCGTCAATAACCACCACAACGGCAACGACCGCCGAAACCACTACTCCTGAAACGACCGCAACAGAATCGAGCGGCGTCTCGACAAGTCGTGTCCCGTCCGCCAGCTCTGTCACCGCAACATCGTCTAGCGCCGATGACTACTGCTCGTCGGGAGTTGTCGGATTGAGGGTCGTTGTACCGTCTGGATGGACGTGCAGCAATGTGAGCACGCCTGTCCTCTCGGGAGACGCCTTCGCAGTTCAGAATGCGGCGGAAACGATCCGTGTCATTATTGGAACCGGCGACGAGGTGTTTGCATGCTCTCTGTCGGATGCATGTGGCCAGGATCCATTCTTCGTCAGCGAGGAATTTCCCGACACGAGCAGATTCGATGCCGGTGGAATCACCGAAATATCAGGTCATCACAGGTCGGTCGACGCCTACGTCGTCATCATTCCTGTGGACCCGGGCTCGCTCGACGATGCGGATACAGGCGATCGGTTGCGCGAGATCCTGGACTCGGCCGAGCCCATTTAGGTTTTCGGGGAGCCGAGGGGCAGGTATGCCTCGTTGGTGTACTCGGCCAGCATGCGGTGGCTCGAAAACTGATGTGTGCAGGCAGCGATCGAATTGAGCATCATCTCGATCCATGACTCTGGAAGACCATCGTTGTTTCGCTCGTAATACGTCGGAATCACTTCCTTTTCGAGCACCTGATACAGGCTGTCAGCATCATGGAGGTCATCGTTCGGATCGAGCCCTTGTGGGCCGAAGGTCCAACCGTTGACGCCGTGGTCAACAGCCTCTGCCCACCAGCCATCCGGAATCGACAGGTTGAGGCACCCGTTGATGGCGGCCTTCATGCCCGAGGTCCCGCTCGCCTCCTTGGGAGGTGTCGGGTTGTTGAGCCAGACGTCGCAGCCGGCGGTCAGCAGATGCCCTAATTCCATGTCGTAGTCCTCGATGAAGAACAGATGTCCACGGAACTCGGGTCGCTGGGCAAGCTCGTGGATACGGGCGATGAGTTCCTGGCCTCCCTTGTCGGCAGGGTGCGCCTTTCCGGAGAACACAATCTGAGCCGGGCGTTCGGGATTCGTGAGAATGTGTTGGAGTCTCGGAAGGTCGGAGAGGATCAGTGTGGCACGCTTGTAGGTTGCGAAACGCCTTGCGAACCCGATCGTCAATCGGTCCTCCGGCAACATATCGTTGATTTCTTTCAACCAATCCGGTCCTGCCCCGTGTCGAGCGAACTGGCTTCGAATTCGGGCACGAAGTGATCTGAGCAATACCCGCTTCTGCGTTCCGTGTGCAGCCCATACTTCGGCCGGGTCGAGGTCACGGATCACATCCCATGCGTCTGCGTGGGTGAGTTTCCGTTCCCAATCGCTGCCAATTGCTTCGCTGAACAGGCGGCTCGTCGCAGTTCCAATCCATGTCGGGACGTGCACCCCGTTTGTGATGCCGTCTGCTTCATCACCGATCCGGTGACGCCAGGTGTCCGAGGCGACCAGACCATGGCGCTGGCTGACTCCGTTTACCTTTGCCGCCAGAGCAATGGCGAGGCCTCCCATGTCGAACGGTGCCTGATCGAAGTCATCGACCCGACCCAGATGCGCTACGAGCTCGCGAGGGAGGTCAGGAACGAGGTAGTCGGTGTAGCGAAGCACCGAGTTCATGTCGAATTTCTCGTTTCCAGCCGGTACCGGCGTGTGCAGGGTGAAGAGGGTGTTCTGCTTGACTGCGGCCATTCGCTCTTCGAGGGACTCTCCGGGCTGTCGGTCGAGCCGCTCTATGAGTGAAAACGCGGCGTGGCCTTCATTGACATGCCAGGCGCTTGGTGCGATGTCGAGCAGGTCGAGCAATCTGACCGCTCCGAAGCCGAGAACGACCTCTTGGGCAAGACGCGCATCGCGTCCCCGCACATACAGCAGGTGCGTGATTGAGCGATCGTAGGCCTCGTTCTCGGGGAGGTCGGTGTCGAGCATCAACAACTGCACGCGGCCAACCTGTACCTTCCATACCGCTACCTCGACAACGCGTCCCGGGAATTCGAGAGGGATCCGCAGGGGAGCGCCGTTGCGGTCAGCCACCGGATAGGCCGGGATCCCGCTCAAGTCCGCCGGGGCGTAGTAGTGCTGGGATTCGCCATGGGGATCAATCGCCTGGTGAAAATATCCCCGTCTGTAGAACAACCCGACTGCCACGAGAGGTATACCGAGATCCGATGACGTCTTGAGATGGTCGCCGGCCAGCACGCCGAGGCCACCGGAATAGAAACGGAGGCTGTCGTGCAAACCGTATTCCGTGCAGAGATATGCGATCGGACCATCCAGGTCGACACCGCGTTCACTGAACCAGGTGTCTGACGAATTCATGTAGGTGTCGAAGCGGCGAACCACGCGCTCATAGAGATCGACGTATGCGACGTCGGTCTCGAGGGTGTCCCAGACCTCGGGCTCGATGCCGTGCAGGTGGGCGACAGGGTTCCCAACTTCGGCCCAGCGTTGTGGGTCGATGCGCCGCCAGAGCTCCTGGGCCTCATGGTCCCAGGTCCACCAGATATTGGTGGCAAGATCCCACAGGCGGTCAAAACTCGTAGGCAACGAAAGCGTGGTGCCGCCGACGATCGGGATATGTGTGTTGTTCATGCAGTGTCCAGAATTTGTGAAGCGGGCATCATAGGGGCCGTATTGCCAATTGAAGGGTCGACCGCCAGACCGTAGGATCTTTGACGGAAAGGCTCGACGAGTTCATGGCATTTGACGACGGCGTTGCCGATTTTAGGTCCGACACGGTGACCCGTCCGACCATGTCCATGAGAAAAGCCATGGCCGAGGCCGAAGTTGGCGATGACGTCTATGGCGAAGATCCCGAGATCAATCGGCTACAGGACGAGGCTGCCGCCATCGTCGCCAAAGAAGCAGCCTTGTTTGTGGCATCCGGAACCATGGCGAATCAGATCGCGGTCGGAGCCCACACCCGTATCGGCGACGAGGTCCTCGTCGCACGCGAAGCCCACGTTCGCCAGTGGGAGGCGTCGGCAGCACAGGCCAATAGTGGCGTGGCAATTCGCGAGGTTGATGCCCCCGGCGGAGCCATTGACCTCGATCAGCTTGGAGGCTATCTCAACCAGCGCGCCGATGACCACGTCGGGGTTTACCGCCTTGTCAGCCTCGAGAACACCTTCAACGGCAGCCTGGTGCCTCTTGATCACATGGCCAGGGCGATAGGCATTGCTCATGACGCAGGCGCCTCTGTGCATCTGGACGGCGCCCGATTGTTCAACGCCGCAGTAACGGCTGGAGTAGAGCCGTCAGAAGTCGCAGCCGGGACGGACACCGTTGCCTTTTGTTTCTCTAAAGGCCTTGGTGCACCGGTCGGCTCGGTTATTTGCGGTACATCGGAGACCATCCGGGAGGCTCGACGCATTCGAAAACGGTTGGGCGGCGGTATGAGACAGGCCGGCGTTCTGGCGGCAGCGGCCAGGGTTGCCCTGGCCGGTTGGAGGCGATTGGAGGAGGATCACGTTCTGGCGTCCAACCTCGCCCTTGCCCTCCGGGACGTGCCTGGAGTTGGCCACATCGCCCGGGTCGACTCGAACATGGTGATCATCGAGCAGGAGCACTTTCCTGTAGACATCTCCAGATTCCTGACCGAGCTCGAAGCCCAGGGCATCCTCTGTGGAAAGCTCTCTTCAACAACCATGCGGATAGTGTGCCATCAGGACGTCGACAGTCATGACGTAGAGCGACTCGTCGGTGTGGTTCGAGCTCTGGTTGACTAGCGACTCGCCAACTCGTGCGCAAAGATGGTCCGGTAACCAACGACAAACCACGGAAGTCAGATAACCACATGAGCTTCGCAGTGCTTTTCCCCGGCCAGGGAAGCCAGTTTGTCGGTATGGGCGCCGACCTTTTCGCAGCACGAGGAGATGTGCTCGGTGATCGGGCGGATGAAGTCCTCGGATGGTCGCTCCGGGAGGTCTGCCTGGACGGTCCCGAAGCGCTCCTTACGAGCACCGACCATGCCCAGCCGGCTCTCTTTGCGCTCTCCTACGTGTTGTGGGAAGCGTTCAGCGATCAGGTGGGCCGGGTCCCGGCAGCCGCTGCCGGACATAGCCTCGGTGAGTACACGGCCCTGACCGCAGCCGGAGCCATCGACTTCGAAAAGGGCCTCGCCCTGGTGGCCGAACGGGGACGAGCCATGGCAGAAGCAGCCGGGTCACTCGAGGATTCGACGATGGCGGCCGTCATCGGGAGCCCGGACGAGGCAGTCGAGGCGGTTCTGGCGGCTCGCAGGTCAGACGGCGGTCAGATCTGGGCTGCCAACTTCAACGCTCCCGGCCAGGTCGTTGTCGCCGGGGCAAGCGCCGATATCGACTGGCTTGTTGCCGAGGCGAAGGCGCTCGGTTTGCGACGAGTGATTCCGCTGCAGGTTGCGGCTGCGTTTCATTCGCCCTTCATGGCTCCTGCCGCCGCTGCGCTTGCCGATGCTGTGGCAGGAGTTTCGTTCGACGTTCCGTCCTTCGATGTGTATGCCAACGTCGACGCCGCACCGGCATCTGATATCGGCGAATCGCTCATCAAGCAGCTCACGGCTCCTGTACGGTTTGTGGAGACGCTGTCAGCAATGTCGGCCAGCGGTATCGACACGTTCGTGCACGTGGGACCAGGAGACGTCACGGCTGGCCTGGTTCGTAAGACCGTACCGGGGGCAACCGTGGCGGTGGTCGACTCGCTCGAGAGCGTTGCCGAAGCCGTGCGCGTCGTCAACCACGAAGGAGGCTCTGATGCGTAGAGCACAGATCACAGGTTGGGGCGGATGTGCTCCTCCCACGGTCCTTGCCAATGCTGACCTCGAACAGATCATGGATACAACCGATGAGTGGATCTCTTCCCGGTCGGGCATCAAAGAGCGCAGAATCTCCCACACCGACAACACGGAGCTGGGTCGGGTCGCGGCCGAACGGGCCCTCGCGGCGGCCGGCTTGCGGCCGGGTGATATCGAGCTCATCATTTATGCAACCCTCACGCCTGACATGCTCGTTCCATCAGCGAGTGGGGTACTGCAATCGAAACTGGGAGCAGACGGCTGCGCGGCGTTCGATCTGAACGCCGCGTGCTCCGGTTTCGTCTATGGGGTGACCGCGGCTTCGAGCCTCATCACCACCGGTGCATACGATCGCGTGCTGGTAGTCGGGGCTGAGCGACTGAGCCGCTGGATGGATTACTCAGATCGTGCCACGAGCGTGTTGTTCGGGGATGGTGCAGGAGCGGTTGTCATGGAGGCGAACGACGGAGATGCAGGCGTGCTCGCCACGACACTCGGCAACAACGGCAGTTGGGGAGATTCCCTCACGGTTCCCGGCTCCGGATCGAGCGTCTCCTTCGTCGATGCGCAAAGGGACCATTCGCAGAACGCCCTGGTCATGGATGGTCAGGACATTTTCAAGAAAGCCGTATCTCACATGGCGGCTGCCGCTACGGAAGTTCTCGAAAAGGCCGGCATGACGGTGGCGGATGTCGATCTGGTAGTTCCGCATCAAGCGAATCAGAGAATCATGGAGGCGGTAGCCCGCAGGCTTCGTCTCTCCGAAACCCAGTTGTTCTCGAACATCGAGTCGTATGGCAACACG
>JABDOU010000321.1 GCA_013043085.1 Acidimicrobiia bacterium | reverse complement strand
CTCGCCGCGGCGGTTGACGCGGCAACCGCCGAGATCGTCAGAGACCGACTCGCCACGAGATTGACAACGATCCGCAAGCTGCCGGTGAGGCTGATGGTCCCCCTCACGCTGTGCATTCTCCCGGGTTTCGTTCTGATGACCCTGGGACCGGTCATCGATCAGGCAGTGAAGCAGTTCTCGCTATGAAGACTTACGAAGAAAGGAAACGTGTGCATCAACATACAAACGGAAATATTGTGGTCGACCCCCGCGACGCTGGGCAGGCGACGGCCGAGTATGCCCTGGTGATTCTGGCCGCAGCCCTGATCGCGGTCGCTCTGATGACGTGGGCAACCGGAGGAGGCGGCATCACGACGTTGTTCCAAGCGGTGCTTGACCGGGTTATCGGCCTGGTGGGGGGCTGATGGCCGATCGGGGCTCGGTGGTCGTTGAGGCCGCAATCATCGTCCCGCTCTTGCTGCTGGTGTTTCTGGCGGGAGTCGAATTGTTCGGTGTCGCCCGAACACAGGTGGAACTGACTGCCGCGGCGCGGGAGGGGGCCCGCCAGGCTGCAACCAGTTCCGATCCGGCCAGGGCGGTTCGGTCGGTCCGTGCCGCGTTGGGACCCGCTACGAGATCAGATGCTGCCGTGAGCGTGCGTCGGCCGGGAGTTGTGGGTGCAGTCGCCACCGTGTCGGTCCGTCTTGAGTATCCCTTCGTCTCGTTTCTCTGGGGCGGTGTGCGCATTCCATTGCGCGCGTCGGCATCAATGCGGACCGAGCGATGACGACAGATGACTGCGGTGTGGTCGGAATCGTTGCCTTGATGCTGGTCGCGACCGCACTGGCATCCGCTCTCGCTGTGTTTGCCGGCAGTCAACTGATCGTCGCCCGTGTCGAGGCCGCAAACGCGGCAGATGCTGCTGCTTTGGCAGCCGCGCCTGTCACCTTCCGCGCATTCGGCGCCCTCGGTTCACCCAGGTCCGAGGCCGCTCGTTTTGCCCGTTCGAACGGAGCAAGGCTGACACATTGTCGGTGCGCCGTTGATCGCAGCATGCGGCGGAGAACCGTTGAAGTTGAAGTGGCTGTGGTCCGGGTTTTCTGGCTGCTTGGCACGGTGTCTGTGCATGGAACGAGCAGGGCTGAATTTGATCCGTCTCTGCTGTTGGAGCCGGGGACGAATCTGCCCGAATCCTGACACGAACCCTCTCATGTTTTTTCGACAAATACCGATGGATTGCTATGGCGCTCGCTCATAACATCTTCTACCGGGCCTACACCCTCGTTGAGTCTGCAGTGGACTATGAATCGGCGGTTGAGGACCTCGTCAGCCTTGCACGCGGTAATCGCAGGACACTCGAAGAAGCCCGGCAATTGATGGATGAACTCGGTGTCGTTGGCGATCCTGGCGAGCGACTAGATGTAGCTGCCGTGGTCGGTTTCGATGAAGGGGTGGCCGATTTCGAGGCATACCAGCGCAGTGCCGTACGTACGCTTCTGAATCGGGCGGTGGAAGCGGCTTAAGCCGGTTCCTCCTTTAGATGCATCGCGGTGACCGAGGTCACGTGATGGTCAATCAGACCGTCGGCGAGCGTCATCACCTCAACCAGATCAGCTGCCCCGAATGACGTGTGTAGCACCGCCTCGAGAAGCACGAGGTCCTCAGCTTCCTCGGACTGTTCGACCGAGAACGTCACGACCTTCCCGAGGCTTGCCAAATACTCTCGCCACCAGGCTTCGACTGCCTCCCGTCCTCTGGCAACCTGATCGATTCGCATCATGACGGGCTCGGGACCATACAACTCCATGATCGTATCCAGGTCGGCGAGTGTGACTGCATGTAGATATCGATCGAGCACCCCGATATGGTGGTGCACTCGCCCCCGAAATCGTGGGAAATCCATTCAGCCCAGCCAACCGCACGTTGGTATCCGCACCGGTTACGGAGCAAATCGCCCGATCCCGGCTGTCCGGCCGAGGCTGTCCGAGCAGCGGTGGCGTCGGTACCGATACAATGGCATCTCCTACGAAAGGATCGAATAAGGATGAGCTTCCTCGACAAAGCACGAGATGCAATGGGAGACATGGCCGACAAGGTGGCCG
>JABDOU010000304.1 GCA_013043085.1 Acidimicrobiia bacterium | reverse complement strand
ATTCAGGCCGTCGTTTGGCGAAGAAACCTCCAACTTGCCTCTGACCTGAACGGCCAGGTTCATTTAGGATTTGGCGGACATGTCGACTGAGCTTCCGTCAGGAACGGTGACACTGTTGTTCACCGATATCGAGGGCAGCAGCGCGCATTGGGATCGGCATCGGTCGGACATGGCGGTTGCGTTGACCCGCCACAACGAGATACTGACTGCTGCCATCGACCAGCACGAGGGAAGCGTCGTGAAGGACAAGGGCGACGGGTTTTTTGCCGCCTTTCCGTCAGCCGATGGGGCGGTGGCGTGTGTCGTTCAGGCGCAGGCTCAGCTTCAGGCCTATCAGTGGCCAGAGTCGCTCGGTTCGTTCAGGGTACGCATGGCGCTCCACAGCGGAGCGATTGAACCCGAGGGCAATGACTATCGGGGGCCGGTGGTCAACCGGGTGGCCCGGCTCGAAGGGATCGCCCATGGTGGCCAGGTTGTGCTGTCGGAGGCGACGCGAGCGCTGGTTCAGGATTCTCTGCCTGCGGGAACCTCTCTCAGGGACCTGGGTTCGCACATGCTGCGCGGGATGGACCGCCCGGAACGGGTGTATCAGCTCTGCGTTCCCGATCTCATGAACGACTTCCCGCCGCTGCGCACAGAGACAGGCGGGGGAGTGCCGTTGCCGTCATATCAGACGTCGTTCGTGGGACGGGAGGAAGAACGATCTACCATCGGAGAACTCCTCTCCTCGGATGACACCAGACTCGTGACGTTGCTCGGTCCGGGGGGAATAGGAAAAACCCGCCTCGCCGTGGAGACCGCCAGGGACCTGGTTGAGGACTTCGGGGGTGGTGCGATGTTCGTCGACCTCGTCCGAACCAGCGATCCGGCAGATGTCGGTTTGGTCATTGCCGAGGCGGTTGGCGCGCATCCAGAAGGCATGGCTTCGCCGGTCGCATTGGCCGCCGCCCGCATCCTCGATCCGACGCTGCTGGTGCTCGACAACTTCGAACACGTCCAGGAGGCGTCGACGACGGTTGCTGAGCTGCTGGATGCATCCGCCGACGTGCGCATGATCGCTACCAGCCGAGCCCCCCTCAACATCAGGGGAGAACGCATCTACCGCGTCGAGCCTCTCGGTTCGGTGAATGGCGACGGCCGCGTGCCTCCTGCGCTGGCTCTCTTTTATGAACGGGTGGCAAGCCACGGAGTCAACCTTTCGACGGAAGGCGGGGAGGCGGAAGCCGCAAAAATGATCGTGCGGCGACTCGATGGATTGCCACTGGCAATCGAGCTCGTGGCTGCTCGCACACGGCTCATGGGTGTTCGAGAATTAGAACAGATGCTCACGGAATCGCTCGATGTGCTGGGCTCCGGAGCGGCCGACCTTCCTGAGCGCCAGCGGACCATCCGATCGACGATTGAATGGAGCCTCGACTCGGTCACCGATGCCCAGCGACGGCTCTTTGCTCAGATATCGGTGTTTCCCGCCGGGCCGACTCTGGCGCAGCTACGAGCCGTGGCAGCGTCCGACTCCGATCTGCTCGATGATCTCACCGTACTCGTGGACAATTCCCTCGTGAGCCCGGCAACGGGACTGGCCGGAGGTACTCGCTATCGCCAACTGGTTCTCCTTCGCGATTATGGGGCTGAGTTGCTCGCGAAGTTCGGCGATCTCGACGTCACGTTGGGACGCCTCGTCGACTACTACACCTCAGTGTCGCCGGAGATCGGAAGGCGCCTCCAGGAGATGGAGGAGCCCCATCGGGAACTCAGGGTGGACCATGCCAACCTGCTCGCTGCTATGTGGTGGGCGCTAGAGCACGACCGGCTTGCCGACATGGTTGATGTGGTGAGCGACCTCTGGGTCTACTGGTTCAATGGGGACCTGGCTGCGAACGGCTCCGAATGGGTCGCCCGGGCCGATCCAATGCTGGATTCGGCCAAACTCGACTGGCTGGTCGGTTTCTTTGCGCTCCAGGAAGGCGATGCCGAAGCCGCAGTCAAGAGACTGGCGGGGGCGCTCGAACGATTTTCGAAGGCGGCGGACGAACTGTGGATTGCGCGCTCTGAATTGTTCCTGTCCTTTTTTATCGAAGACTCAAAAGAAGGCGGTTCCCTTGCAAGCTCAGCGGTGGAGACTTTCGAAGGGCTGGGAAACCAGGTCGATTTCTTCATGGCGCGGCTCATGTTCAGTTCCTTTCGCCTGCGAGAGGGAGACATCGACCAGGCCGTCGCAGTCAGACAGGAAATCGTCGAGTGGGCCATTACCCAGGACTACGGCGTCTTGATCGCCTGGGCCGAATGGAACTATGCGATCGTGCTGCTGTTCGCCGGTCGCATCGACGAGGCGTCCGATGCCAACCAGCGCTCGCTCGTCCGCATGGTGGCCGACGGTTACCAGGAGGGGGTGGCATCGTCGGCCGATCTCGTTGCGGTAGTTCGTATTCACCGCGGCGATGTCGAAGGCGGCCTCCGGGTATTGGGAGGAGCCATATCGATTTGGGACAACCTCGGGTCGGCCCGATGGCCCGAAGCGACGATTCTGGTCGAGCAAGCTCTCGAGGCGGCTCGATCAGCTCTGGGAGACTCCGACGTCGAAAGACATATACAGGAAGGCAGCAAGCTCACCTTGTCTCAGCTCATAGAGACTGCGAAAGAGGATTCGATCTAACTCGGACCAGCGCACGTGCTTCGAAAATTCGGTGCTCGAAACACGCTCGCTCAAGATTCATCGGAATGGATATTGAAACGCCTATTGGCCCGAGCGCCGTGCATCGGACTGTTGTAAGGTCGTAGGCCAAGACGGGACAATCACAAGGAGGGAACCCTTGAGGCGACGATCGATGACGCTGGCATTCATGGCAGTGACGTCAGTGCTGATGGCGATGGCGCTTCCGGCTCTGGCGACCACCGGATCGAATCTCAGCTACCGGACGGTTGACATCGACAGCAACGGTGACTGCGAGGTCGAGGGCTTGTTGGGCGGTGAGCCCGACGAATTCGAGGATGCTGTTGTCCGGGTCACCTTGAACAGCAAGTGGATCATCGCGACCTGCAACGTGCAGCTCGATCAACCGTCTCTCGAGTCGCTCGACGGTCCCTTCGGCAAGGCACAGCTGTACAGGGATTTCGATTGTCGGATTGGCAACGACTTCGACATTGAGGACGTGGAAGCCGAGGTATCCCGGGCCGTGATTACCCCGAGCGGGCGAATGAATGTGACATGCCTTGCGCCGAATCCAGGCCCTGATGGAATTGAGACGCCCGACTAAGAGCGCTACTCTCGCTGCACAATAGGGAGGAATCATGACCGACCTGGAACAGCTATACC
>JABDOU010000302.1 GCA_013043085.1 Acidimicrobiia bacterium | reverse complement strand
CGCCAAGGGTATGGCCAACGGCTTCCCGATCGCCGCGGTGGTCGGTAAGGCCGAAGTCATGGACTCGCCGCTCCCCGGTGGACTCGGCGGCACTTATGCCGGTTCGCCGCTGGGTTGCGTAGCCGGACTGGCGATGATCGACGTAATCGAAGAAGAAAACCTGGCCGCAGCGGCTAATCACGTGGCCGAAGTTTTTAGCCAGCGCCTCGAAACCTTGCAGGCTAAATTCCCTGCAAACATAGGCCACCTGCGCACCGGCCACGGCGCAATGATGGCGATGGAACTGGTCAAGAACGGAAATGCCGAACAACCGGACGCAGACCTGACCAAAGCGCTGATCGGCAAGGCCTATGAAAACGGCCTGGCGCTGCTCAGCTGTGGATCTCGAGGCAATGTCATCCGCTTCCTGCCGGCGCTCAACATCAGCGACGTTCTGATCAACGAGGGCATTGATATTCTCGAGAGCTGCCTCGAGGAACTTGTTTAAAGCAATAGAATTCATACGCCGGGATGACGGACACCCCGTCATCCCGGCGTATGATTAAATCAATTCTAATCCACCACAGCCATACATCGAAAAGTCCCACGGATTATCCGTTCACCGTCTCAATCAGCCTGAGTTGCAAATCGTGATATCGGCGGTGGGTTCAACTGATCGACGCAACACTTTATCTTTATCTCAAAAGATGGAGTGTAGAAAATGATGTATAGAGGTCGAATCTATTACAACGCGGAACAGAAAGCAGAGATGTGGGACCGCTGGCAACGCGGGGAATCGCTCAACGCAATTGGTCGAGTTTTTGATCGACCTTCTTCTTCGATTTTTAATCAGTTGTCTCCCAGTGGTGGTATTCGCCCCCCGCCGCGACGACGCGCCGAGATAACGCTAACCCTGTTAGAGCGAGAAGAGATCTCAAGAGGTATTGTTTGCGATCTGTCGGTGCGTGCCATCGCTACCCACCTGGGACGCTCACCCTCGACGATCAGCCGCGAAATCAATCGTAATGGTGGTCTGAAACGGTATCGAGCAAGCCAGGCCGATCAAGCGGCCTGGGATAGAGCGCATCGCCCTAAACCCTGTAAACTAGCAACTCATCCGGCCCTCAGGCGCATCGTGGCGAGAAAGCTCCGATGCAACTGGTCGCCTGAGCAAATCGCTGGCTGGTTGAAACGCGAATATCCTAACGATGAGCATCATACCGTGTCACATGAGACCATCTATCGAAGCCTGTTTGTTCAAGCCCGTGGCGTGCTGAAGAAGGAATTACAGCTATATCTGAGAACCCATCGTGCGATCCGTCGATCGAAAAATGCCAGCCTGAAACGGGATGGCACGGGCCAAATCAAGAACATGATATCGATCCGTGAACGGCCGGCATCCGTGGAAGATCGAGCGGTTCCGGGTCACTGGGAAGGTGATCTTCTGGGTGGTTCGAAAAACAGTTACATCGCCACCCTGGTAGAGCGTCATACGCGTTATGTCATGCTGGCCAAGGTCAAAAACAAAGATACCGAAAGTGTTGTGTCTGCACTGATCAAACAAGCGAAGAAGCTGCCTGATGAGTTATACAAGTCATTAACCTGGGATCGAGGTAAAGAGCTCGCGGATCATCAACGCTTCACGCTGGAGACCGATATCGATGTTTACTTCTGCGATCCGCGGAGTCCGTGGCAACGGGGTTCCAATGAAAACACCAATCGCTTGTTACGACAGTATCTTCCGCAAGGTACTGATTTATCGTTACACTCTCAGGCCAGACTCAACGCCATTGCTCGTCAACTCAATGAGCGTCCTCGGAAAACATTAGGGTTCGAGACACCGGCAGAGAGATTTAACGCATGTGTTGCATCGACCGGTTGAGGTCACCGCCGAAGATTGCCTCCTGCCCCAGTTTCGTGAGGGTCTGCTATTGAGAAAACTGACACTTAGGCTAGATTATTCAGCGGCGATATCCGACCCAATCGAGACATCCAAACCTGTCATGCCGGCGAAAGCCGGCATCC
>JABDOU010000295.1 GCA_013043085.1 Acidimicrobiia bacterium | reverse complement strand
TGACGATCAAAGGTTTGCTGGTGCGCTTGATCGATTCGACAATGGGGCCGAGATCCAATGGCGAAAGACGGTGTACCGACACGATGTCTCCGCCCGGGATTTGTATTCCAGCAGGTTCCATTCCGATAAAGACAACGGTGAGTTCGTCACCGTCTTGAACCGAAACTGTTCCTTCGCCTGGCTCTTGTTGTGGTCCATCCGAACTGGTCGAGCCGGCATCGTCAGGCGTCTGGTCCTGGGCTTCGTGCGACGGACCTGCGACGACTTCTGATACCTCGTGGGCGGGATGTTTCGGAATGGCGCTCTGAAGTTCTGACACGGAAGGCTTTTGCGCGGGCTCGGTTTCGCCTTCTGATTCGACTGCCTCCAGACCGGCCATCGAAATCGACCCGTCCATGGTGATCGAAGACTCTTCCACGGTCGCTGCCGAATCGGATACCGGCTCTGCGGCGACTGGCGGATCGAACGAGATGCGCGTCGGGGAGGGTGTCTGGGGTTCTGGTACAGATCGATCAATGTCAGGAGGCGCGGTCTCAATCGGTGTGTCCGGCTCGACCTCGTTCGCCTCCGACTGGCGGGTGCTGGCATCTTGCAGGCCGGATGGTATGGCCAGACCCTCGTCCTCAAATCGACTGACTTCCAAGTCCGGGGGCGGCTCAGCTGCATCCGGATCGGAGTCTTCTCGCGGCTGTCCCGTTGCTGCGTCTGCCATAGATGTTGCTGCGTCTGTCATAGATATCGTGCCGGCCGGGTGAGCGGTTTTGATCTCTTCGGCTTGCGAGTCGGACGCTGTCGTTGCGGATTCTGCGAGTTCTCTCGATTCGCTCCGAACGGGCTCACCGGCCGCTTCCTTGTCGGTGCGTATCTCATCTTCGGGAGCCGCTCCGGGATCGCGGTCAGGTTTGGCTGAGGAGCCTGAGGAGTGGCGGTCCTCGAGGCCGGCACCTTGAGCGGTGGCAGCACGCCGCGAGCTGGCGCTCGCCACCATCGTCGCCTCCTCTGCACGGCGGGTGATCTCGGTCTCCTGCTCCTCGCTCAAGATTCGTTCCTCGATCATGAGCTGGCGAAGATTTCTCAGCGGATCTTTCTGGCGCCATATTCCCAGTTCTTCGGCACCGTCGGGTCCACGGCGACCGTCGACCTGGGCCACCATCGCCACGACGGTGGTGAGCTTGCGATCTCGTCTGGTGCGCTCAACAGCCTCGCGTATCGCCGTAACGAGGGCTATGGCACTCGATCCATCGACATGCACCGCATCGGAATGCCGGTCTGCGCCGGAATCCGAGCTCACGACAACCACGATGGCGCTATCTGCTCCCCGTTCTGTCAGCGTCCTGAGTACCGGTCCATCAGGAAGGGAAACGACGGTTACACCGTCGTCTCGAGCGCCGGCATGGACTGCCTGGTCGACAAGATGGTCCTCATCGGGTGGAGGGTTCCAGCGGGCCCGGTCGAGGTATCCGGCCATGAGATTGGGTGCACTTACACCCCGAGCCAGGGCGGTTGCCGTACTCACGCCATGAGGAAAGTAGCGGTCGCGCGCCGGATCTAACGGTTCTGTACAGATGAGCGGGACCAGCTCACCCCCCTGAAAGGAGGTTGCATTCGAGATGGAAGATAGGTGCTGATCGAGCATGCGGGCTGTGAGCAGGTCTTGATACCACTCGAGCAGAATCCCCTGGTCCACCGGGAGCGTATTCAGCGGGTTCATCGAGGGCATCCTAGAAGTAGGTGCTCGACTTGGTGTGTCCCACTCCGGTTCGATGACAGGCTGCCACCGCAGATAGCATGCAGGCACCATGATTCGCACCGCATACCTTCGTGTGTACAGCCGGATAGACGATGAGTCCGAACTACAGGAACATCAGCCGGTTGTCCCCGGCCGCTATATCACCGTGACGGATTTTGGCATCGTGACTGAATCGCTCATCGAGGACGCTCTGTACCTCCATTGGAACGAGGCAACCTACGTTTGTCCGCGCCGGCCCCGATTGCGAATTCTCGAGGCATTGCTCGGATTTCGAGATACATATCCGGGTATAACTTCGGATCAGCTGATACCGGGACGTATCGCCGAACGGGCTGCCATCGAACTCGACGACATGGTCGAAGCAAACCCCGAGATTCGCTCACACATCATCGCTTCGCCGTGGCACGTTCCGCTTCGCTGGTTCGCTGCTTTCGATCCCTCGGAGCGTGAAGTGTTCAAGAACGAGGCCGCTATAACCGGAATTCGTTTTCGGACCCCTCTGGCGAACGCCATCGAAAGAATGACCCACGCGCTCGACGTCGTTGCAAACGCAGGATTCCAGGATTCGGTGGTCGATCCTCTGCGTGAGCTCGTCGACTGGCTCTTCCGGTTCCCGGACGATTCAATCGTGGAACTCGACTATGGGGAAGTGGCGAGTCTCTTCAGCGAAGGCGATCTGGCCATGGACGAAACCGCCGGGGACATGCTGGCCAGTCTGAATGCGCTGGAAGACGGTGATCTCGACGAAGCGGGTAGCAATTATGCCCGCGCCGCGGGGCGCTGGGCCAGGGCACAGGCGCTGGCGTACATGAACTGACTGTGTCAGAGGAGATTGGCGTAGGTCCCCATCCACTGCCTTGGCCGTCTGGAGAACAGTTCGATGAGAGGCTCCTGGCTGATGGGGATCGTCGTAACGTTCTCGACCAATACAGATACTGGACAGTTGAGGCGATTGTCGCGGACCTTGACCGTCGCCGTCATGCCTTCCATGTAGCTGTCGAAAACTGGCAGCACGATTTCAATATCGGGACGGTGGTGAGGAATGCCAATGCCTTTCTGGCGAATCGCGTTCATATCGTTGGGAAGAAGAGGTGGAACAGGCGCGGAGCCATGGTGACCGACAGATACGTTCACATCGATCACTATCTGAATGTGGCGGGATTCGCCGAATGGGCGGCGACCGAAGCCATTCCATTGATCGGCATCGACATCGTGCCAAATGCGGTCTCGATAGAACGGTTTGAGTTTCCGGAACGGTGTTGTCTCGTGTTCGGTCAAGAAGGACCAGGGCTCTCGTCGGAGATGCGGGCGGTGTGCTCTGCGATCGTGAAAATCCCTCAATACGGCTCTACGCGCTCTGTGAATGTGGGTGTGGCGTCCGGAATTGCAATGCACAGCTGGATCGTCCAACACACCTCAGAGTCGGTCGACGGAACCTAGGAAGCGTCGCGGATGAACGTTGGCGTATCAAACGTCGAAAGTTCGGGGCTGTATCGGTAGCCGCGGCCGTCAAAGTCCCGCATCCCCTTTATGGATGAGATCCGGTTGCGGATCAGCCAGGACGCCAGCAGCCCGCGGGCGTATTTGGCAAAGAACGCCACTACCCGATACTCGCCGCGGCTGAAGTCTTTGAAGGTCGGCGTGATGATGGTTCCCTCGACGGCCTGGGTGTGGATCGAGGAGAAGTACTCCTTTGACGCCAGGTTGACGAGGGCCTTGGGCTTCTGATCAACAAGCTCCTTGTTGATGGCATCGGTGATGCGCCCTCCCCAGAACTCATACAGGTTCTTTCCCCCTGGCGTCTCCAGTTTCGTGCCCATCTCGAGACGGTAGGGCTGCATGAGATCCAGGGGTCGCAGAACGCCATAAAGCCCGGACAGGATCCGAAGATGTTTTTGAGCGTGCGTGAAGTCTCGCTCACTGAATTCCGACACGTTGAGACCTCGGTAGACGTCGCCCTGGAACGCGAGTATCGCCGGTCGAGCATTCTCTCTCGTGAACTCTGGCTGCCAGTCCTGGTATCGCTCTACGTTGAGCGCGGCAAGTTCGGCCGAGATGTTCATCAGAGCGCTGACGTCTGCCGGTGATTTGGTGCGCATGATGTCGATGAGCTTTTGAGCCTCATCGACCATTTGTGGCATCGAATATTTGCGAGTCAGGAGTCTTGATTCGTAGTCGAGCGTTTTCGCCGGGGATAGAACGATGATCAAACCGTGCTCGTTCCTTTCCTGGGTACGGGCCTATGCGTATGGGTTCGATAATAGGAGCTGCGGGTTCGGAACTTCGATGGAGCGAGTCTCAGACCGGGATGACGTCACCCTTGCCGATCACGACGATGCCATTCGCCGAAACCTCGAATCGCTGCTGATCCAGTTCTGGATCGACGCCGATCTGGGCGCCTTCGGGTACAACAACGTTCTTGTCGATGATTGCTCTCTTTACGACAGCCCCCCGCTCGATCCTGACGCCGTCGAATATGACCGAGTCTTCGACGAGGGCCCCGGTTCTGACGCGGACGCTTTGTGAAATCACGGATCGGCGCACGGTGCCGCCCGAGATGATCGTGCCCTGACCGACGATGGAGTCGTATGCGGCGCCGCGGCGATCGTCATAGTCCCAGACCAGCTTCGGCGGAGGAAGGAATGAAGCTGCCGGATAGATGGGCCATTTGGAGTTGTAGAGGCTGAACTCGGGATCCTTGGCGACGAGGTCGATCGACGTGTCGTAATACGCGTCCAACGTACCGACGTCTCGCCAATAGCCCCTGTGATGTTCTTCTTGGCCGGGTACGTCGTTCTTCGAGAAGTCGTAGGCGTGGGCGATGCCCTGAGACACAAGGGCCGGAATGATGTTGGTTCCGATATCGTTCTTGGAATCTTCGTCACCTGCGTCGTGCGAGATCACGTCGACCAGAGTCTGGCGGTCGAAGACATAGTTGCCCATCGATGCGAGGCACATTTCCGGGTTGTCAGGCATGGTCGGCGGATCGGAGCTCTTCTCGACAAATTCGATGATTTTGCCATCACCGTCGACCTTCAGAACGCCAAATTCGGTGGCTTCACTTTTTGGAACGGGTATCGCCGAGACGGTGACCTTCGCTCCGGCTTCCTGGTGGTGTCTGAGCATTTGACCCGGGTCCATCCGGTAGATGTGGTCTGCTCCGACCACAATGACATGATCAGGGTCCTCATCAACGATGAGGTTGAGGTTCTGATAAATGGCGTCTGCCGAACCCGAGAACCAGTGCGGTCCACGCCGCATCTGCGCCGGCACCGGCGTCACATAATTCCCGAGCAACGGCGACATGCGCCAGGTGAGGGCGATGTGACGATCGAGCGAATGGCTCTTGTATTGGGTGAGGACGGCGATATGGAGCATGCGAGCGTTCGCCAGATTCGAAAGGGCGAAGTCGATGAGCCGGTACTGGGCGCCGAAGGGAACTGCAGGTTTCGCCCTATCACGCGTCAGGGGGTAGAGACGTTTGCCTTCTCCGCCTGCGAGAACGAGGGCGAGCACGGACGATGGTCGAATAGCCACGCAGCCACGTTAGCGAACCGGGTGCATATGTCTAGCTGTGATCTCCGGGAGGGTTCGGGTTGACAACGCTCGTCTCGTGAGTTTGCGGCTCGACGGGTCGGATCGCCAGATCGAGTCCCACCCATATCGCTTTCGAAATCGGATGAAAGATGATCGGAAACACTCCCATGAGCACAATCAAGCCGATCCACATCCCGGTCCACGGAACGTCCGGCCATGTCGCAAGTGCGATTGCGAGGAATGTGACGCCGAAGAGGGCAAACGAAATCGCCGTGTTGATCGTGATGGATCCGAGCCAGTACCCCTGCTCACGCTCGAAGCGGTGACCGCAGGTCGGGCACGTCTCCTTGAGCCCAAATCCCTTGAAGATTCCCCGCCCGCCGCAATTCGCACACGCACCGGTGAGCCCGCGACCAAATGCAGTCATATCAGCCATATCGGCGGGACTCTACCGACAACAAGGAACCAACCCACCCCAAACAGGGAACCCGCTTCTTCTTCGAGTGGATTCCCACGAGTTTCCGAAGGAAACTCGCAAGCAACGCCCGGAGGGCGTTGCCGTGGCCAGGGGCAGAATCGAACTGCCGACCCCAGGTTTTTCAGACCTGTGCTCTGCCAACTGAGCTACCTGGCCAGTCAAAAAAGGCCAATCAAAAG
This sequence comes from Acidimicrobiia bacterium, assembly GCA_013043085.1. Lineage (GTDB taxonomy): Bacteria > Actinomycetota > Acidimicrobiia > Spongiisociales > SHLN01 > JABDOU01. Next base: position 2,028 of record JABDOU010000295.1, on the reverse strand, counting down.
GGCCATCGAAGCGGGTCAGATGTCCGACACCGGCTTCGATAAACGGCCAGACCCGGGACCGCTTGTGCTGGTCCCGGGTGCTGATCGTTCGGCGGGGACGACGGGATTTGAACCCGCGACCTCCGGCTTGACAGGCCGGCGTGAACTCCTGGCTTCACCACGCCCCCGAACGTGCCCCCAGGGGAATTCGAATCCCCGTTACCGCCTTGAAAGGGCAGCGTCCTGGGCCGCTAGACGATGGGGGCGCGCACGATTGAGCATCTTAGTTGTGGCCGGTCAGATTAGCGCCGGCGGAGGCACCGACCTAGCGGATTCAAATAATGGAGTCATCAGGCTCCAAGAAACGCCATAATGGTCTCGTCCGACGGCACACAAGGAGAAAAGTTGCAAGAGTTCACAGGGCCCGGGGAACGTTCGATCGACCCCGACGACAATGCGATCGCCGCATTCTTTGCGATTGCGAAAGACCACCCGTCCCGTACCGCTCTTGCCTATCGCGACGGAGATACGTTTGTTGATATGCCGGTCGGCAAGCTTGCCGAGGAAGTGCGGGCAATCGCCAAAGGTTTCATCGGCCTGGGTATCGAGCCCGGGTCGAGGATTCTGATTCATTGTCGGACCCGCATCGAGTTCACGTTTATTGATTTCGCGATCTGGGCAGCCGGCTGCATCACGGTGCCCATATACGACACGTCTTCGACCGAGCAGATCGAGTGGATTGCCAGCAATTCGGCGGCTGTGATGATGATCTCGGAAACCCCGGATATGGCGGCAGCGTTCGAAGCCGGCCGTCATCTCGCCCCGACGGTGAAGCACGCATACGTCATCGATGAGGGGGGCCTCGATGCGATCCGTCAGGCAGGATCTGACGTACCGGATGAGGCCATTGAAGAGCGAGTTGCGGCGATTACTCACGACGATCTGGCAACGCTGGTTTACACCTCGGGGACGACCGGTAACCCGAAAGGCTGCGAACTGACGCACTACAACTTCATCTGGAGCGTCCGCCAGGCCACAGCTCACCTCCCCGAACTCTTCGTCGAGGGCGCCAGCACCATCATGTTCTTGCCGCTTGCCCACATTTTCGCCAGAGTGGTTCAGGTGGCGTGTGTTGCCACCGGCGTCCGCCTTGGCTATTCCACGGGCATTCCGCAACTGGTCGAAGAGCTCGGCATGTTCAAGCCAACGTGGCTGTTTTCTGTACCGCGGGTTTTTGAAAAGGTGTATAACGCTTCTGCCCAGCGTGCCCATGCCGACGGCAAGGGAAAAATCTTCGACCGGGCGGCGCAAGTTGCGATCGACTTTTCGGAGGCGGAACAGAGCGGTAGTGCCGGCCTGGCGCTCAAGGTGCAACACAGGCTGTTCGACGCCCTCGTCTACTCCAAGCTCCGCGGTGCACTCGGCGGCGAGGTAAGGCATGCGATCTCAGGAGCCGCTGCTCTGGGGGAACGGCTCGGTCACTTCTACAACGGAATCGGTGTGATGGTGCTCGAGGGATACGGTCTCACAGAGACGACAGCAGGTGCGACGGTCAATACGGTTCCACACCGCAAGATCGGAACCGTTGGACGGCCGATAGCCGGCTGCACGATCAAGATCGCAGACGACGGTGAGGTCCTCATCAAGGGTGGCAACGTCATGCTCGGCTACTACGAGAACGAAGCCGCAACGAGCGAGGCCATCGATTCCGACGGCTTCTTTCATTCGGGTGATATCGGCGAATTGGACGACGACGGTTTCCTACGTATCACCGGGCGCAAGAAGGAGATCATCGTCACCGCTGCCGGCAAGAACGTTGCTCCGGCAATCCTCGAAGATCGCATTCGAGCCCATGCTCTGATCAGTCAATGCATGGTCGTCGGAGACGGTCAGAAGTTCATTTCGGCTCTCGTGACCATCGATGAAGATCATTTTCCGCATTGGGCAGAAGCCATGGAGAAATCTGGCTCAGTCTCCGATTTGATTGACGATCACGACCTGCGGGCGGCGATCGGAGCAGCCATCGAAGACGCGAACGGTGCGGTATCG
>JABDOU010000258.1 GCA_013043085.1 Acidimicrobiia bacterium | reverse complement strand
GGCTTATGGTGAAGTCACGCTCCAAGAGCGTGGTCTCACAGCGGGCACCCACATGGCGGACATAACATCGTGAGAATGCGGAGACCCTCATGAGCATCGAGCTGGCGATTGCTACCGCGATTGCGGGTTATCTGATCGGGTCGATCTCCTTCGCGCGCATCATGGCGCGAATCCTGCTTCCCGATCAGAACATTGAAGGGACTGCCCTGACGTGGGGAGAGGACGACGAGGGTTTCCAGACCGACAACGTGAGCGCGACCACTATTGGTCAGGCCAGGGGTAAACGGTACGGCTGTCTTACCGGATCATTTGACATCCTCAAGGCGTTTGTACCGGTGCTCATCCTGAATCTCGCGTATCCGGAACAACCCTTGGACGTGATTTACGCGATTGCAGTCACCGCGGGCCACAACCTTCCCATCTTCCACCGCTTCAAGGGTGGTCGGGGAACGTCGACGATCCTGGGAGCGCTTTTGGCGATGGCTCCTTTGGCAATTCCGATCACGATCTTTCTTGGCTACGTCATCGGCCTGTTTGTCTTCAAAGATGTCCTGCTCGCTCACCACGCCGGATGGATCGTGATCCTCCCGTTCTATTTCGCCGCTCTCGGTGAATGGGATCTCGTTGTCTTTTCCGTCGCCGTCAACGCATTGCGCTGGGGAGTCAGCGGTCCAGAACTGCGCGATTACTGGCACATGCGCAAGACCGGAACGCTCAAGACCAGAGAGTTTCATGAGGCCATCGAGCAAACACATATGGGGTATATCCACAAGTTCGTCCGTGGTCGCGGGTGGCTCACGTATGACTACATGAAGAAGTGACTACATGAACAGCGATGACATGAAGCGCGAGTCCGTGAATACCGAGTGGCGGAGACGACACGCCCTAATTTTCCACGACCTCATTCTCTACGACGATCTCACCCGTATAGCCGTTGACGACTGCGACGGCACCGTCTGGCAGGTTCATGGCTCCGTCAACTGATACGACGCAGGGTATTCGGTATTCGCGCGCGACGATTGAGCTGTGGGACAGAACACCGCCGGACTGGGCTATCACTGCCCCCGCCTTTGAAAAGAGCGGTGTCCAACCAACATCGGAGAATGGAATCGCGATGATGTCGCCAGGTTGGACTCGATCGAATTCGTCAAGGCCCCGGATGACACGGATGACCCCTCGGTGACTTCCGCCCGACGTAGCTGTGCCTGAGAGGATGTCGGAGCCAAGGCCGGTTTTTCGAGTAGGGATGAAGCCGTCACCAAAGATCACTTCCGGCATGCTGACGCCCTCCACATCCTGCATTTCGGCTCGTCGTGACGAGACGAGTTCCTCGGCTCGTACCTCTCCCGTGGCATGGACGAGCGATCTGATCTCGTCATAGGAGAGCATCATGATGTCCTCGGCTGCCTCCAGGAGGCCTCGATGTTGTAGGCGATCGCCAAGCTCCAGGAAGTAGGAACGAAACAAACCGTATCCCAGGGTGTAGTGATAGCTCACGACCTCGCGATGCAATTGGTAACGCCCGGCTCGTGCACGTGCGCTACGCAGCCGCCGGCCATCGAGGGGGCGGGTTGGTGGATGAGGCGCTGCAAGGGAAGGCGGACTCTGTATCAGCGACAGGATGAGACCTCGACGCTCCGACCATGGAGGCACCGAAAAATCGTTACCGCTATCGGAAAAATGACCAAAGCTCGCGACAAAAGCCTCAAACTCTGTCTTGATGGGGCCCGACAATCCGGCTTCGCCAAGAGCCGTGATCTTGCTTTTTGCCTCGTCCGGGAGCGCCCGGTACCTGCTGCGGAGGCGCTCCAGGTGCAGATGCGGAGACACCTCCTCGAGCCGGGCTTCGAGATCCTCCATGATGTTGATGTCCTCGAGATCGAAGCCGCGTTTGGCCAGTGCTTTGCGCAACAGCGCGTTGTGGGCGTTGGCCAGCAAAGGCGTGACGATGTTGAGGTAGGCCATCTTTTTCCCGAGTGTGATCAGTTCGTCAATCGCAACGAGGAGCTGCGTGTCGGTCCGACCGGAGAGCTCAACGTCGGCGTAGGTGCGATAGGCGTCAATCAGGGCGGGAAGATCCCGCTCGACCCGGTTTTCGAAACGCATGAGCCGCACGGCAACTGCGGCCACTCTTGGTAACAACTTGACGGTCGTCATCGTTGGGGCAAACTTCGGTTTTTCATCGCCTGGAAGGCCCAGCAACATCTCCAGTGAATCGCGAGGCATACCAAGCAGTTCGAACACCCGGCCGACGGTTCCCATGTTGAAGTACGCCCGGTAAGCGAACTGTCTCGCCAGATCGTTTGGCTCGATTCCGTGATCACCCAACATCTCCGTAAAAAGTCGGACCCAGGCGCCGTTCACCATCGGGACATTGACACTCCATACCAGCGGCTTGATCATGCCCGGCATGACTTCTCGCGAAATGCGATTCGAATACACCGATATGTCGGTCAACCCGGTAACCGGTCTCGCCTGCACCCACCACACTCGGGTGCCGTCCCATACCCATTCGAGGTCGATGGCTTCATCAAGTTCGTCAGCTAGACGCCGACATGTATCAGCGACCTCGTCCACAACCGGTGTCGCGACGGCCGACCCTTCCGGATGTTCGATCCATTGATCCCCTCGGCGCACCCACCGATCGGGCGTGTGACCTTCGCTCACCAGCCGGTCACCCCGTCCTTCGACTGCCTCGATGACGACTTCGTTGAGTCCTGTGATCGGATTACGCGAAAAGGCAACCCCTGACGCCTTCGGAGTCACGAATTCCTGGATCATGACCGCCATCGATATTGGGCCTGTGTGCTCCAGGGCAGCACGATATGCCTCTTCGAGGTTCGATTCTGCCGAGCCAAGGACGTCGGCAACAGCAGCCCTGATTGCTGTCTCTCCCCGAACGTCGAGGATGGTGGCGAACTGACCGGCGTAGGAGGCTTCCTTGCCGTCTTCGACAGTCGCCGACGACCTGACCGCGTAAGGCCTCGTCGAGATCAAGCCATCGAGCACGACGGTGTCAGGATCTACGCCGACTGGTATAACCCAAGTCCGGGGGACGGGCACCCCCCGGCCGATCAACCAATCGACGTGAGCTGCCTTCCCCCCGATGTGGTCGACCAGGTCGGTTGGACGGCGAGACCCTTTACTGAGCGACCCGGTCAGCTCGGTCGGCTGGCTCACCGAAACACCAGATAGGGCTCGTAGTCATCGAGAATCCCGAAATCACCCGAATACTCGTATCCGTAGAAGTTCTCGAAGAGAAACATCCGGGGCGGATATGGCGTAAAGACGAGCATTGCAGCAAGCATCGCGCCGATGAGACCGATCCCGATGAAGCGGTATGACGGAGCCAGCGGGGGTCGTGTCAGAACCCGATAGGCGACCAGGTTGCCAAGCAGCACACCGAACGCCCCGGTTCCGATGTCAGCCCACAGGAAACCGCGTCCGTAAATCGGCAGGGCGATGCCGAGATAGAAGTAAAAGGACCCGATGACCCCCACCGGAACGGCCAGGAGCGCGAGTGCTTTGCCGTACCAATAGTTGTTCGCACGCTCGCGCACGTAGGCGTACTGAACGAGGGTGAACAACAGTCCGGGGAAAAAGAACAGTTTCAGGTGCTCCCAGGTACTTTCGTTTACGGAGCCAAACATGGCCATCGGACGCCAGAAATTCGAAAGCTCGTACGCAAAATGCAGCGCTGATCCCGCAAGCATGATGAATACGAACGCACCGACCTCCCAGAGAGCGATCGCCCTGCGATCCACATCGTCTGCATCGGTGGTGGGGTTGACACGCTGTGATATCACAGGACGCCTACCAGAAACATAAGACCGACCGCGGAGATTCCGACCGCCAGCGTCCTGAGCACACGCCTACCTCGCCGATAGCGACGTGCTTGATCACCGATCAAGACACCGACCAGGTGAATGATGGCTGTTCCGGAGAGAAACCCTCCGGCATACACGACTGGCTCCGCGATATTCGGAATCTCAGAGCCGTGGGCGTAGCCGTGCAGGAGCCCGAAGAAGCCCACGACCACCATTGCCAGACCAAGCGGCAGATTGCGATCGGCCGCAATGACGATACCGAGGCCCAAAACCGAAATCGCGATACCGATCTCCACGAACGTCGATCCGGGACCGATTTGTGCGCTGCCCAGAATCCCACCGACGGCCATCATTGCCACGAACGTGGCCGGTACGGTCCAGATGGCTCGCCCCCCGATCATTGCGCTCACGACGCCAACACTGACCATGGCCAACAAATGATCCAATCCAAGGACCGGATGCGTAAATCCGGCAAGGAACGAACCAAGGCGTATCACCTGACCCTCGTGCGCTGATGCGGCTGCAGGCACCATCAGCATTGAAAACGTCAGGGCGACCAACATCAAGGGTCGTTGTCGCATTGGCTTCCTCCCGTGACATCTATTCGGAGACGGAAGTCATCCGGATGTCTCCATCACCAGTCACCGTCACAATACGTGAGATCTGCCGACCTGAACAGCCCTTAGAGGAGCTAATCGACTGCCGCCACCGCCACGGCGTCAATCCGTTCTAGAACATCCTGAATCTCTGCTGCGAGCGCCTGCCGGGCAGCAACCAGGTCGGGACCTGATAGATCCCCCGTTCGGTTCTTTGCCAACTTGAGAGCATTCTCGAACAACGATTTCGAAATAGATTCCGGACTTCGGATACGCGATTGCAGCTGATACTGCTTTCCGAGACCCATCGCCCGTTTGATAACGGCTTCGTCATCGGTGTTGTCCGATGGATCGAGGTCGGCGAGCACGTCGGCGACCACCGCATAGGCCTCTAAAAACGGCCGGAGAACCCAGTGCGCAACGAGCGGCCTCAGGGTCGTTGCCAGAGTGGCGGCGTGGTCCCCGCCCTCGGATATCGCGGCCTCCCAGTCGGGCGCTCGCCGATCGAGTTCGTCAGTGATTTGTTGCTTGAAACGCTTCTTGGTCGGGAAGAAGAACTCGAACTTCAGCAGGTCTCTGATTTCAAGGACTTGTTCCCAAAAGAGCTCGGTCCCGTCGCCGTCCATTTCTGCGGCCTCGAGTGCGGCCAGTTCCGCGATAGCGGGTAGCAAGAAGAAGTGAATAACCGTGTTGCGGTAATAGGCGGCCATATGCGCCTTGTCCTGGTCGATGTAATACACGGGCTCAGCGCCTTCGTCGGTTCGTTGTACGACGTTGTTGTCGGTGAGCAGCTCGAGACGGGCCTCCACCTCGGCGGGTTTGTTGAGATCCAGCTCGATAGTCGTGGGAAGCGCACGATCGTCGATGTATTCGAGGTATGGCTCCAGATACTCGGTTATCTGGGTAGTTGTCAGAGCATGGCCACTTCCCAGCAACGCCAGGGCGATGAGCGATGTGGGCGTGATCGGTGTGGCTTCGTTGATGCCAACCGCAACTTTGAACGCCATCTTGCGAATCTCGATGTCGGGAGGTGCCTCTCCGGAGTGATCCGCAGGTCCTATCTCTTCGAGCATGGAGATCGGGTCACCGAACCGTACGTAGATCGAGCCATATCGATTGCCGAGACTGCGCACCGTCTTGAGCAGCCACCCGATGCTTTCTTTCTCTTTCGCCTCACCTTTGTCTTCTCGAGTATGGTCCGCGATTTCATGGATTTGGTCGTAGGCAATAGACACTGGAACCAGGATCACATCGTCGGCCACCCCCATGTTGTACGCCTCGGCCACATAGGTCAGCATGCCATACCGGGGAGCTCTCAGCTTGCCGGACCGTGACCTGCCGCCTTCCATGTACCACTCGATGGGAAATCGCTTCTCGAGGAGATACGCGATGTATTGGCGAAGCGTGAACTTGTAGATCTCGTTGTCGCGAAAGGATCGCCTGATGAAGAACACTCCGGTCCGGCGCAGCAGGGCTCCTATGGGGAAGAACTTGAGGTTGATGCCGCCTGCTGTGTGGTTGAGCGGGCGGTCATTCTCATAAAGGATGTGCTGGAGCGTGAGTCGATCGAAGTGCGACTTGTGGGCGGGCAGAAAGATCAAGGGGTGATTGCCGAACCGATCGTACACGGATGCAAGCTCGTCGGGTTGGTAGTTGATCGCCGTGTAACCCCTGGTGTAGAGGAACCGGATGAGACCCGCGACAAGATCAATGACGAAGGGACTGTGGGATGCACCGATTTCGGCAAGGTAGCGCTCGGCCCGCCGTTCAACCGTGTCAATCGACCGGTTCTCCTTCCGGGCAATTTCGCGAATGCCTGCGCGAAATCGTGGCTTGGAGAGGACCTGCTCCTTGACGAGCTTGGGCACCTTATACCGGTATCCCCGGAGCCGTCGCTCGGCGACCTCGAGGGTCAACGCAGCCTCCCGGGTTATGTATTCGGCAAGAC
>JABDOU010000244.1 GCA_013043085.1 Acidimicrobiia bacterium | reverse complement strand
ATCCGGTGTCAGCAAAGAGCCGATGAGGCGGCTGGAATGAGTGGCAGAAGAGCTACGGGCGGGGAAGGAGAGACGGTGTCGAAGGACCTGGTCGGAGTGAACCAGGGGACGACAGGCACGGCGACGTGATCAAGGTCGGTGCATGCCTACCCGCCGTCGAAGATCAGCTTGACGATCAGCGCCTTCGACTCCGTGGTGCTCAGTGAGTGGCTGACGCCGGGAACGAACATGAATTCCGCGTCCCATCCCGCATCGACGAGTGCCCGGGTGGCGAGTTGCGACACATCGGTGAAGGACATCTCGTCGTCGTCGAGCGCCCCGGAAGCGGCCCACGCCTCGGCGAGTGTCGCATCGGGGTCTCGCAGAGCGACCCAGTCAGACTCCGAGTACGACTGGCCGTTCAGCGATCGCACTGTGTTCGACGCGCTGTTCTCGCCGGCGAGCATGTAGATGTTGGTCGCGTTGGGATCGGAGATGTCATCCCAGTGTGTCATTGCCGTGAACCATGCAGGGTCTTCGGCGAGGACCTCGTCCCAAATGTCTGGCACGTAGAGCCAATCTGTCTCGAAGAGGATCGCTTTCTCGACCGGCGCATCGAAGGGCGCCGCGGCACAACCAGCGATCTCCGAAGGTGGAGAAAAGGTTGCCATCTGTGCCGGCCCCATGCCTGTGACATCGCCGACGACGGTGAGATGGCTCGGGTCGGCTCCGAACGACGGAGCCAATTCGACCGCTTTCCACACTGCGCATGGACCTTGATCTCGGAACCATCGCAGTACTTCGCGTGCGATCACGTTCATCTCGGTCAGCCGCAAGTTGCTCCCGTACGTCGGGGTGACGACGACTGCGCCGCGTTCGGCGATCATCGTCGCGAGGGTTTCCTCGTCGGCCTTGGTGCCTCCGAACACGGGGTTGGAGTGGAACAGGACGACGAGGGGCAGATCCCTCTCCGCTGGGAGGTGGTACACGTCGAGGTGTGCGACATCACCGGTGTCAGATTCGTAGTACTCGATGTCGCTGACGACGACGACGTCCGAAGGATCGCTTGTTGTTGTGCTGCCTGCCGATGCTGGCGGCGCGGCCGAGGAGGACGGTGTCGTTGAGGCAGCCGGAGGTGGGGCCGACGTAACCGGCGCGGATCCGGACGTTCCGTCGCTACCGCACGCAGTCAGCGCGAGCGCAAGAATCGAAGCCGTCGTGAGGGCAGTCCTCTGCATCTTCTCGCTCCGTTCCGACAATGATCGAACCGCGACTTCAGAAAGGCCAGAGGCAAGAAGCGTCCGATCGAGCCACAAGAAATCTGACGAACCCGATCCGCCTGATGTCGCCTGGGCGGGTCGTCCATCGATTCGACAACTTTCCTCGTTCGAACCCTAGCCGTCGGGACATGGGTGGCTTGGCTGACATGCCCCACGTCGTCGGATCGCACCACGATGTATCACGAATGTATCAATCCGGGGAGCACCGGGCTGTGTCGGTCTGTTCGGACGGATCGGCGATGCGCCACTATTCGGGAATTCTGGTTCCCGACGGCGAGCTGGGACCGGAAGTCATGTTGTCGGGCACGGTCGAGATGCGCATGAACGGGACCTCAGCTTCATCGCAACCTATCGCGGTCCGGGGTCTTCGGCATTCACTGATCTCTCCTAACCTGCGCCGATCATGTCTGACAACCTCGCCGGCAGAAACATCCTCGTCACCGGAGCATCCTCGGGCATCGGACGGCAGCTTTGTCGTAGTTACGCGGACGAGGGTGCTTCCGTGATCGGCACAGCCAGGCGCACGGGAGAGTTGGCCGAGACTGCCGCCGATCGGCCGATGATCGCAACGATCACAGCCGATATCGCCACCCACGAAGGACGCTCAGCGGTGGTATCCGGATTGTCGCAACCGTTGGATGTCGTTGTCCACGCGGCAGGCGCGCTCGGGCCAAAGGTGCCGCTGGCAGAGTATCCCGAAGACGCATGGGCCGATGTCCTTCATATCAATCTGACAGCGGTGCAGAGGTTGCATCAGGCCCTGCTTCCGTGGTTGAGTCCCGTTGCGACCATCATCGCGGTGTCGAGTTCCGTCGGGAGGCAAGGACGTACTCCTTGGGGCATGTACGCGATCAGCAAGGCGGCCCTCGAGAACTGGACCGAAATCCTCGCGCAGGAATGGGAGGGGAATGTCTATTCGGTCAACCCCGGCGGCACCGCCACCCCAATGCGGGCGGAAGCACAGCCAGAGGAGGATCCGTCGACCATCCCCTCGACTGCCGACATCATGCCCGTGTTCCTATATCTCGCTCGAGCCGATTGCGACGCATCAACCGGATCAAAACTGAGTGCCCGTGATTGGCTCGATAAGGATCCTTTCGCTTGAAGGCCGCGCCAACCTCAACAAGCTTGGGGCGCACGGCATGACCACTGTGTACCTGGAACATCGGCCAGGCGTCTCAACTAGATGGTGCGCAGGCCCTCAGGCAGGCACCGCCTCGAGATATGGTTGCCAGGTCGGGTGCGGATGTGCTCCTAATGCCAGCAGAACCCATCCATATCGGTTGGGGGGACCTGGTCGTTTCTTCAGCTGGTAGCCGGCCTCCTCCAGGCTGCGATCGCTCTTACGAACGTTGCAACGTTTGCAACAGGCGACCACGTTTTCCCATGTGTGTTGGCCCCCGCGAGAACGCGGAACAACGTGATCGAGGTTTTCGGCCGGACCGGCGCAGTATTGGCATGTGAAGTTGTCGCGAACAAAGACTGCCCGACGGTTGAGGGCAACGCGGCGGCCGTACGGGACCTTCACATAGTTTCGCAGGCGGATCACGGTCGGTACAGATAGAGCGAGCATCTCCGAATGCCAGGTCGCATCCCCGTTCTCGATGGGAATTGCTTTCTCCCTCAACACGAGAACCAACGCTCGACGAGCCGGTACGATCGAGAGAGGTTCGTACGTTGCATTCAAAACCAGCGAGCGTGACATGACCGCAGCCAGATTAGTTAGTCGGCCGATCTTGGGACTGACGCTCAACTGCCGGTAGCAGTTCGACGATGACTTCCTCGGCGTTGCTATATGGCGCCGGGAGGGCACGCGTAGGGCCGTTCGTAGATTCGAGGAACGTTCGATACTCCTCGACCCGCGTGAGGAGATCTCTGATCACAACCCTCGTCGTCGATGGGTCTTCGAACTGGCGCATTTCGGACGGATCCGCCGATATGACGGACACCCCGCGTAGCCGAAGATCCCACAGCATGATCTCCTGTATGGTCACATCTGATGCCAACACGGCCAGGTCGGCGACCACAACTGCTTCGATGTCGCTGCGTTCGATCTGCTGGAGCAGCGCTTTGAACCCGTCTCGCGAGAGCTGGTGGCCCTCCTGACGGACATCCTGGAACCAGGCAAGGAGTTGGTGGCCTGATTGCCTCGACCACGCGCGAATCTTCTCTCCCTGTACAAAAGCCGGAATCCCATCATCGGGATGCGAGGATTCGCGCACGTATCCGACTACGCGCACGCAGCACCCCGTCTCGATCGGGTGATCAACCCTTCCTCCGTCCTCGACTCAGCCAGCACTTTATGTAAGCACGAAGCGTATCAGGGTGCACACCCAGCGTGATCTAGGGTCGACGCGGCCTGCCATGCCCTCCGGTCGACCTTCATCGACCCCGAACAACCCCTCGAGAGCTACCTGTCGCTCATGGCTGCAAACGTCGCCCTGGCAATAGCAAAAGCCGGTTCCGCGCCCACAACGGCAGCACCGACGAGCCGCTCACCGGTGTGATCGTCGAGCACGATCGTGACGATCTCTCCGCCTTCGATCACGGACTCGCGAATTGCAACGACAAACGGTGCAGGAGCTCTTGGATCAAAGAGGGCCGACACCGTCGCGATCACGCCGTTGCGGATGGCGTCTTCATGCGGGCGTGCTTTCCGGACTGCGGTCGTTCCATCCTTGGCCACCGCAGTGATGGTGACCCCATGGCGATCTTCTTCCAGGCGAAGCGACGCGATTCCACCCATGGTTTGGGCCGTCTGCACATCGACAGTGTCTGACCCTCTGTCGGCAGCGAGGCTCGTGGCGAGGTCGGACGCCGGTTCTGGTTCACGACTTCTCTGGATTGGTTCAGGACGATCCGGGGAGAACCGCTGATTCGGATCTGCGGGGGCCTCAAGAGGCTCGGGCATGTCAACGTCCGCTCGCCCTATCGAACCTGGTCCGGCTATATCTGGTCCGATAGGTGCGTCCTCGTGCAGTCCGGTTGCGTCGCTTACACGCGAATCGCCCGCCCTCACGACGTCGCCGATCTCCGAGCCACGTTCGTCCTTTTCTTCCGCCAGGGAATCCTCCGCCAAGGAATCCTCCGATAAGGAATCCCCGAAAAGATCGGACACTGACGATGGAGCATCCTCGGCATGACGGTCGCGCGGGAACGGTGGCGGAGGTGCGCTGGTCGGCTCCACCCGCACCCGGGGTGGAGCCATTCGGCTTCTCAAACCCCTGTCAGCAAGCATTGCTCGCACCGCCTCGGCTACAGCATTGGGATCGGCGTCAGACGTGAGCCGGACGCGGACTCCCTCGTGCTCGGCACCCTCATTACCAACCTCGGCATCTTCGACACCGGGAATGGAGCGAAGAGCTGCTGCCAACTCAACCTGTGTCATTTACGCTGAAGCTTTCTCCAAACCAGAAAGTCGATCACATCGTCACCCTCCGGATACGGTACCTGAGCACCGTAGGCCGTTGACATGCGCCATCTGTAATAGCGCCCTCGGAGCGAAAAGGGCGAACCCCTGCCGAATCGAGAACGCATGGCCCAGGCGCTACGCAATGCTTCGACCCAAACGCCGGGGCGACTCAGGAGAGCGCGAAATAAATCTTTCACCTTCGCCACTCTAGGTAGCACGTCCTTCGGATCGGCGGATCGCGCGTCGACGCACCGGGAC
>JABDOU010000223.1 GCA_013043085.1 Acidimicrobiia bacterium | reverse complement strand
CTCCGGTTCTCCACTCTTGAGAGCAGAAACATCGACGATCAGTTCGGGCAACGAGGTTCCAATCGACGCCCCGAAGAAGCTGATGAGAAATCCCGGGATTCCGAGTGTTTCGGCCAAACCGATGATTCCGGCTACGGCCAGTGCCGCCCCTCCGGCGACGAACAGCAGGGCAACCAACGTGCCAACGACGTGATAGCTGCGTGGCAGCCCGTCGAGTTCGAATTCGAGCTGGCGGACTTGTGGCACTCTCCTCCATAGGTAGATCGACCCGAGCAGCCAGGCCGAGATCAAGATCAGCGCGTCGGTGCGCGCAATGAAACCGTCAGACATGAGGGCGGCCCCCAGCGCCAGGGCGGCAGCAGTGAGCCAAGCAGTCTTAACCGTTCCTCCGCCTCGTTTGACCATCATCGCACCACCAAGAAACGGCATCAAACCCAAAACGAGCGTTACCTGTGTCGCCGTCGATCCCAACGAATCGCCAACGTTGATATCACCTTGATCAGCGAGGGAAGCAATAATCGAGTTGGCGATTTCGGGGAGGTCGGTACCGACGGCCAGGAGTGAGACACCGACGACGAACTTGGGTATTCGGCTTTGAGCGGCCATGACTTTCGCGTGCCTCACCACCCGCTGACTGGCGAGGACAGCCACGGGGAATCCAACAACTACAGCAGCAAGCCAGGCAAAGATCACTCTCGTAGTGTGCCATGGCCACCGGCTGCCATTCGGCCCAACTGAACGGCCCAACGGACCTATTTGTGCCGGTAGCCGAGAGAGTGTCCTGTTCACTTCGTCGCGGTGTCTGGAGGCTTTCGCGACTGTGACAAAAGAGCCCGCCCTGAACAGCACACCTGTTCGATGAGGACCTCTTTCGTGCGATCCAAGTGATCCTTCAGTGGGCTGCATAACCGCCGGCGTTTTCCCGGGCAAGAGCTTGGTCCTAGAGCCTCTCCAGCATGTCCCGAAGCATTTGGGCAGATGCCCCCCAGAGGACGTCGTCATCCATCTCGATGTACCAGATGTCGTGGCCGGCAAAGTCCCGTTTGTACCAGCGTTCGTCATCTGTGAAGTGGCTCAAGGGTGGGGTGTGGATCTTGTCGACTTCCCAGCTGTTCGGGCGAAACACCGGTTCAGATTCGAGCCATCCGACCACCGGCACGATCCACTGATCCTGCTGGCGGGCGGTCACGGTGTTGAGAACACCGATCACCTCGACTTCCTCTGGTTGGATGCCAACTTCTTCTTCGGCTTCCCGGAGGGCAGTGTCGATCGCGGTCATATCTTCGGCGTCGACCCGTCCGCCCGGAAAAGCGATCTGGCCGGGATGGCTTTTCATGTGCAGCGGTCGCTTGATGAAAACCAGCCTGATCTCACTGCCGTCCCAGTAGAGGGGTAGCAGCACAGCAGCGCGAACATGTGTCCCGCGCGGGGGTTCGGAGGGCAGGCTGTCGAGATTCGAGAGAAACGGGTGCACGCTATGACGATAGGCTGATACCCATGGCCCGACACCTATCGAACCGAACCCGATACACGCCTCGGCTCACGTTGAGGCCGTTCCGACGGAGAGATCTCGAACCGATGCTCGACGCCGTCCTTCCATCCCTCGATGAACTGTCGACGTGGATGCCATGGGCACGACAGTCCTACGGCCGACGGGATGCTCTGCTCTTTTTGCGAGACTCTCTGGCGGCATGGGCCGAAGGGCGCGCCTACGACTTCAGCATCCGGTATCAGGCTCAGCAGGATCGACATCTCGGCAACGTCTCCGTTTGGTACACGTCTCGTCAATCTCGTGTCGGGGAGATCGGCTACTGGGTTCGAACCGACGAGGCCGGAAACGGAATCGCGACAGAAGCTGCAGCGCACATGCTCGATATCGCATTCAACGAGCTCGATATGCACCGGGTGACGCTACGGATCGCCTCCGGCAACATCGGCTCGGAACGAGTCGCGGAGAAACTGGGGTTTGAACGAGAAGGCCTGCTGAGGGAAGAACTCGAAGTTGGTGGCGTGTGGCTCGATCACAGTATCTGGGGCTTGCTCGACCACGAGTATCGCTCCCGCCGCATCTCATACGTGGAAGCCGGCTTCCTCGAAGCCTGACCTGGTCAAGGAGCGCGCTGGACTTACGGTGAGCCCGGAGCGTCCGCCATCTCGTCCAGCTTTGC
>JABDOU010000188.1 GCA_013043085.1 Acidimicrobiia bacterium | reverse complement strand
CCACAGCGTCGTCCATTTGATGGTGTTTGCAACCACGTCTAGATGCGGTAGGTACAGCTGATATCCGACGAGGCCGTGACGGGCCGGAGACAAGCCGGTCGCGATGCTCGCGAGGCTGACGGTGGTGGTTGTTGGAAAGGGAGCGATGAGGTCATCGACCTTGCACGCCGCTAATTCCCTTGCCTCCACGATGTCGAGCTGGCGCGAGCCGAGGCCGTCGAACACCACCAGGACGTAGCCGGACGCCGAAGGCAGCAACGCCGATGTGCTCTCATCGAAACCGGACGAGACCGGAGTTCCACCGAGGCGATCCTCGAGTTCGGCTGCGAGATTCACCAGCCCGCGAGAACCAGGAACGTTTGGAGTCAGGCTGGCGGTCATTGGTGCCGATACTGTACGCTATGAAGACCTCGGCACTTCCGGTGGCGGCGATGCAGCACCACCAACGACGGGGTCGCGTAACGAAGCTGGGCGAGCTAGAAAAACTGGGCGAAATCCTAAATCATCCGAAGTCGAAGCATTCCGGTGTGACGGAACCAAAAGCGCTGAAATCAGGGAGCAAAGTGTGAGAAGACCTCTCGTATCCCTGATCGTGCCTGCCTACAACGAGGCAGAAACGATCGAGCGTAACCTCGGTGAGCTCCACAAATACACCCTGGAACATCAGGAGTACGCGTGGGAGATCATCGTCGTGAACGATGGCAGCACAGACGAAACGGGTTCGATAGCGCGCGGTTTTGCAGGAGGGCGCCCCACTGTTCGGGTGCTTGAGCATCGTGTGAACTTCAAGCTCGGACAGGCTCTGCGATACGCGTTCGGTGTCGCCAAGGGTGACTACGTCGTCACGTTCGATTCCGACCTTTCGTACTCTGTCGACCACATCGGCCTGATGCTCGCCAAGCTGGATTCGACCGATGCCAAGGTCGTTGTGGCATCCCCGTACGCCGAAGGCGGCACCACTACCAATGTGCCCTTTGTCCGTCGAGTCATGTCGCGTGCCGCTAACTGGTTCCTGTCGCTGGCCGCCAAGGGTGACCTCACGACCTTGACAGGGATGGTCAGGGCCTATGACGGCGTGTTCCTCCGGTCGCTCAATCTGAAAGCGATGGACGCCGAGATCAATCCTGAGATCATCTACAAAGCCCAGTTGCTGCGAGCGTTGATCCTCGAGGTTCCCGCTCATCTCGACTGGACCTTTCATCACACGGGCGGCACGAGGAGACAGGGTCCCTTCCGGGTAAGTCGGGGGGTCCTTTCAAACGCGTTACTGGCGTTTGTATTCCGCCCCTTCATGTTTTTTGTTCTTCCGGGTTTGATACTCGTCGGATTGACCCTCATCGGACTTCTGACCATCGGGATCCGGATCGGCCAGGAGGGATCGGTCGCTGCTGCGTTCAGTGCCTATCCCATGGCCTTCCTGGCGACGCTGCTGGGAGCGATTCTCGGCGCCCAGCTGGTAGGCATGGGCGTCATGGCGATGCAATCGAAGCGCTATTTCGAAGAGCTGTTCCACCTCGGGACATCGGTATATAGGGAACAACGAAAACTCACGGGGACGACACGAGAGGGAGAAATCGACCAAAGGCTGGCGTGAGTCGGTATACGAACTTTCGAGATCCGCTGGGTCTCCTGAAACGGATCGGGCGGGAACGTCCCCCCGCCGCGCTCGAAGGGATGGCGCGGATCGCACTGGGCTATCCGGCGTCCTTGATCGATCGCATCCTCGTACGGCGCGAGAAGACACTGCTCGACAACGCGCCAGGCAGCTCTCACCCCGTGCTGCTCGTCGTCGGGGCACCGAGGAGCGGAACCACCTTGACGCATCAGTTGCTGACGACACACTGTGTGGCGAGCTATTTCACGAATCGCAACAGCCTCTTTGTCCGTGCACCGCTGGCGGCATCTTCCTTGTGGGATTCGTTTCCGGCGGGCTCCATCACACGTCGCAGTTTCTATGGACTCACTCGAGGTTGGGATAGTCCCAATGATGCATTTCACATATGGAACCGATGGTTCGGCGAAGACCGCTATACGCCTGCGCAACTCACCCCTCAGGCAATGGAGGAGATCGGCCGGTTCTTCGATGCCTGGCGCGCATTGCACCCGATGGCTGTCATCAACAAAAACAACCGGAACACGGCTCAGATGCCCGGACTTTCGAAGTCGATCGCCGGTGTTCGCTTCGTGGTCGTGCACCGCGACCCCGTCTATGTCGCGCAGAGCTTGATCGAAGCTCGTCAGATGGTCCAGGGATCAACAGATATCGGCTGGGGATTGGCTGCTCGCAGCGGGGGCGATCCCGTCGAAGACGTCGTCCGGCAAGTGCAGCAGATAGGCGCCCTGATCGAAAACGACGCTCCGACCCGCGCCATCCACATCGACTATGAGCATCTATGTGAAGACCCGGCGACGGTTATCAAAACGATTGCTGAAGAAGCATCCATTCCGCTGAGAAACCTCGGCGATGTGTTGCCGATGAAGCCCGCCAACACCGACCGCCTGGGCCGCCCGCTGCTCGACCGGTTGCGCGCCGAGCTGCACTAGTTCGCGCGAACACCTTCGAACACCCGGTAGCCGGGTGCTTCGAAGACCTGCTCGAGTTGATCAATCTCGGTGAGGCTTGCAAGAAACGACCCGTCATCGTCACCGTGGAATGGCCTGCTGTAGAACAGGTAATAGCGGTCACCGGGATCGGTCGAGTCTGCAATGAGGCCGATCAGGATCTCGTCGGGTTGGCTACCGGATACGTTGTTGGACAATGGAATGGCGGCAAGGCCTGGTTTGTTGCGAGGGCCAAGGACGTCGCTGGCCAGCCGCGGGTCCTCTATCGGCAGGAAAGCCTCGGGAGTCAGGTAGTAGTTGATCGGATTGGCCATGTACCACGACAGAGCAAACCCCGGCAGTGGTTCTGCTTCTGTTACGAAAGCGGCGACCGCCCTCGCGTCTTCGGTCTGGTGCTCCGGTGAGAATTCGCGAGCGCCGATCGAAACCAGCGCTGCCACCGCGCAAACAAGACCTGCCACCGTGGGACCGGTGCCTGGCCTTGCCAACCCGGCCGCCAACCAGAGGCTGATCGGCACCACCAGCCAGGCAAAATACCGCACTTGAAAACCGATTCCGCTGAGCGAGATCAAGGCAGTCGTCAGCACGAGGCCGCCGAAGATCAAGACAAGAAGTACGCGGCGAGCCCGCTCCTGGAGGCGATCCCAACCCGCCCAGGCAAGGTAGCCGATGGCGGGAACCAGGACGATGATCCAGGGAGCCAGTTGCGCAATGGCATCGCCGGCGCTCATCACGTGGAGCTGTCGAGCCGACGGACCGAGGCCGAAACCAAAAACCAATGTCTTGCCAAGGAAGCCGATTTCGGCGAGGCCTGCGTCGCGCGCCGTGACAATGGTCGTATGCGGCACCAGATCGCCACCGAGCGGTATGAGAATTGGAAGAGCAAGCGCGCCAGCCACGGCATGGGTGGTGAGCCATGATTTCCGGTCATCTGACAAGAAAAACGTCAGTCCGGCGCCGAGCAAGGCCACAACCGCCAGCCCGTAGTGCAGCCACATTCCGAGCACAAGACCCGATCCGTAGATCAGCCATGGCCGAGCATGATTGCTGGCATTCTCGGCAATGCTCCAGATGCCGAGGATCGCAATAGCCACGCCCAGAATCGCAAGCGAATACACCCGACCCTCTCGAGCGAGGTGAATGTGCAACGGGAACCAGGCCAGCACCGCCGCCGCGATCAATCCCAATCCGGGTTCGGCTGACCGATCCAGGGCGTTTCCGAGCCGGTATACGACATAAAGTGTCGCGATACCGGCCGCCGCTGCCAGCCACCGTCCCGCCATGTCGCTACCCATGATCAGAAGCACCTTCAGGAGGTAATGAAACAGCGGCGGGAACCCGTCGTCGATGAGGTGGATGTCCGTCCACGGTGCATGTGCAATCTGCAGCTCCCAAACCTCATCCATGCTGAAGCTCTGGTGGCCCAGATTCCACAGTCGAACGACAACTCCTGCCGACAGCGTGATCACCCAGACGGTCCTCAGACGGGCGCTTGTACGTTCCCCAATCACAAGGTGACCGTCCTGGACGGTTTCGATGCCTCGACGTGGGCACGACACGTCGTGAAGTCGAAGGCATCGGTGAGCCGGTCGAGGAAATGTCCGGAGATGGCCCGTTTTTCGGCTCCTGAGTGTTCCATACCGGGGAAGAAGGCAAGGTCGGGAGCGTCGTCACCGCCAAAGAAATCGAGGGGGTGGATCAAGACCGACGGTGTTGTGCCGGTGGCCCGGCATGCGGCCAGGGCGACCGACAAATAGAGGTCGGCGAGCTTCTCTGAAATACCGGCCAGCCACAGGAGGTAGCTCAGGTGAAACGGTGTGCGGATGAGCGGAATGGTCGTAACCGGCAGTTCCATCAAATCGTGCGTGGCCCAGCGGTAGGCCGTGTTTGGCCGGCGAATGTCCGTGAAAGAGCCGAAGAGTTTGCTCCTCAGTTCTCGCTCTTCTTCGCTCAAGTCGCCGGATCGAAAGTAGTACGCCCGAGCCAGTGGGCCGATGAACGTTGGCAGCGTTGAGGCGTCATAGGTGTAGCCGAGCGAAGCGAGGACGCTCAGGGTCTCTGCGGAAAAGCTGAAACCCGGGCCTCGGAAACCGACGGTGCTGCTTCCGGTAGCGGTGCCTATCGCATCGTGAGCCTCTGTGAGCTCGGCGCGGAGGCCCGCAGCGGTAAACCTGTCGAGCCAGGGGAGATGGTTGAACGAATGGTTGCCGATTTCGTGTCCAGACTCCGCGATCCCTCTGAGAAGATCACGGTTCTGGGGTAGCGATGCGTCCTTTCCGACCACGAACACGGTGACCTTCAGATTCCGGGCAGCCATGTCGTCGAGAAACATCGGCACCAGTTGATCCAGATAAGACGGATAGCTCTGCCATTCTTCGTTCCCGTGAATCTGCAGATATGACCATGCGTTGTCGAGGTCGAGCGACAGGCTGGCGAGAGGCTTGTTCATAGGATGTCGGCGGCTGCCCGGTTCGCCAGCCCCACGGTCTCGTTGACGTTCAACGTGCCATTCACTATCTGGGCAGAGTTGACGAGGAACAGGTTCGGGTTTGAAGTGGAAAACGGCGGGATCCGTTTGGAGTACGAGATGGTGGGG
>JABDOU010000151.1 GCA_013043085.1 Acidimicrobiia bacterium | reverse complement strand
TGTATCCGTGCTCAGAGAGCATCGAGGAGACGGCCACATATTCGCGTTGCAGGTCCACGATCTCGACGCAAAGGAGTGCCTGATCTTTCGCAGGCCCGACGCCGAAACCTCAGAGCGGTATCGGAGGTCCCGAGGATGGCAAGAAGATGAGTGGGCAGAAGCCCGAGAACGGCTCGTTGAGCGGGGCTATATCTACGGTTCTCATATAACGGAACAAGGCCACGAGGTTCTGGAGTCGGTTGAATCCATGACCGACCAACTGGCTCTCGAGCCCTGGGCTGCCCTCGGCGACGAGGAGCTTGACAGGTTCGCATCTCTCATGCGTCCGATGAACGAAGTGGCCCAGCAGGTCGTCGAGACGACACCGCTCGGATCGGCGATGATGAGGCGCTAAAGCGCTTCGGCCTCACTCATCTTCTTGCCATCCTCGGGACCTTCGATACCGCTCTGAGGTTTCGGCGTCGGGCCTGCGAAAGATCAGGCACTCCTTTGCGTCGACATCGTGGACCTGCAACGCGAATATGTGGCCGTCTCCTCGATGCTCTCTGAGCACGGATACATAGTGCCAGAGAGCCGTGAGGGGGTCGTCCGGCGGTTGAACTTCGGCGTGTGCAGCGGCTAGCGGTCGGCCTTCAAACCGACAGGACTCCGCCGCCCATCGTGCCAGCTCCACCGCCTCACCGACCCTTGAAGCATCCGCCGAAAGTCCCAGCGCAGCAGGAAGGTGTTCGGAGACGGCCCGCAACCGGATCGAAACCAGGTCCTCGGGGGGTATCAGCGACCACACGCGGGGAATGTGCTCCGCCACTTTCACCGGATTGAAGTTGTAGAACGACGCGGCAACCACAGAGGCAGGCACCTCCCCGAGCGGCGCGCTGCGCGGGCCGAAATAGGCCATCCGGGGGTGCGTTATGCCCACGCGTTCGTACTCGGCGAGCACTGCCGGCGAAAAGTAGACGAATGCGTGAAAAGCCTCCGTCACGCTCCTCATTTGACGAGCTCGTTTTGGATCCATTGACCCAGTCTATGAAGCTATGAATTCACCCAGGCTTTCAACCGCGGGGTTAGGCGAAGGTTGATACCCTCATGTTGGGTTACACGGCCGAGAGACAATCATGAGCGACGAATCAAATAGGTCACGTATCCGGATCCTGATCCTGGCGTGGCTCGTGCTGGCACTTATTGCAGTCTTTTGGGGACTCAATCGCTCTAGTGACACGCTCGGGCCCGACGCAGTAGCGGCGCTGGACGCAGCCGGAATCCAATATGAGCGTGTACAGGTTGACGGCCGCGACATCATCCTGACCGGAACGTTCTCCGAATCCGAACGACAGGAGGCCGTGGCGTTGATCTCAGAGATCAACGGAGTGCGTGAGGTACGGATCTCGCAGCCCGGCACTTCAACCACGACATCCACCGTCCAGACCACCACTACCACTACCACTACTCCGGAAACAACAACCACCACCGTGGCCTCCACCACAACCACGATTCCAGCTGCTTCAGGATCGTCGCGTATCACTGCGGCTCTGGCTGACGGTGCGTTGACCATTGATGGCGTGGTACCTGACCCGGCAGTAGCGGACGGTCTGCAAAGAGTCATCGACTTGATCTACGCACCTCTTGTTGCGAGCACCGTCGAAGTGGATGCAGAAGCCACACCTACTTCATGGCTGGCCAATCTCCCGCGCACAATCGGTGTACTGCCGATCGTCGGTAACGCGACATTGGCGCTCGACGGCGAGATCGGCACCCTCACTGCCGAAGCTCCGCGTCAACAAGATGCGGACGCTCTCGCAGGCGCGATCACCCAGCTCCTTGGACCTGACGTCGATCTAGCCGTTGATATCACCGTGACCGGCAAGCAACTTCCTGTCGTGAAAGCAGTCGCGGCTCCAGACGGAACGCTCGTCCTAGACGGCATTCTTCCCGATCAAGCAACGATCGACGCCATCGTCGGCGGGGCTGCCCAGGCATATGGGCAGGATAACGTCACGAACAATCTGCAGATCGGCGATGACGTCGAACGAGCATTCACGATATTTCGAATCCCGGGCATCTTTTCGCAGTTCAGAGCAGTGCCTCAATGGACACTCGATATTGAAAACGGAACCTTTTCCGGTTCGCTGCAGGGTGGAGCAACGTTCGCCTCTGGCAGCGCACAGCTCACAGAAGGGCTGCGAGGGCTGCTCAATATCGCAGCCGGTGTCATGGCCCGCAATCCCCAACTCGGGGCGATCATCGAGGGGCACACAGACAGCATCGGATCAAGCGCATTGAATCAAAGCCTGAGTGAAGCCCGTGCCGCGGCCGGTGCCGCATACCTGATCGAAACGGGGATCGACCCGGCTCGACTGACTACGGCCGGGGCGGGCGAATCTCAACCCATCGCTACAAACGACACCGAAGCCGGCAGGGCGCAAAATCGGCGCCTCGACTTTAAATTGGTCCAGAACTCGTAGGAGAGGAAATCCATGTTCGACGGTGCATCATTTCAGATAGCCCAAATTCTCGTACTTCTCATTGCCGCCTCGGCGCTCGGGTACATGATCGGCTATCTCGTGACGAAGGCACGTCTCGAGCCAAAAATCGACGCGCTCCAGAAGCGGATCGCTGACATGGACCCGAAGAAATCCTCAGCAAGGAACCTGGGAAAGCCAAAACCCGTAGCCCGACCTGACAAAGCGAGTGCAAAGACGAAACAACCGTCTGCACAACCGAGCAAACCAGCCAGTGCCCCGAAGCCGGCCGGAAAGCCAGCCGGAAAGCGTCCGGACGACAAGCCTGCCACGAAGCCTGCGAGCTCTCAAGCCTCCGGGGCGGCTGGAGTCGATGCATCGAAGCAATCACCATCGAGTTCCATGGCGGAAGCCAAGCAGACCGATGCCACGCAGGCTGATTCCAAACCCCCTAAGGGCGCGGACTCAAAACCTATGGCATCCAGCCCAGACAAACAGGCAGCCAAACAGCCGAAACCTCAAACCCCGACCAAACCTGCCAAGCCGGCGTCTTCCCAGTCACAGCCGTCGAAACCTGCGGACGCTTCAGCATCTCCCAAACCCGCCGCCAAAGCCAAACCAACCCCGCCCAAGAAAAAGTTGTCCAGAAAGGAACGACGTGCGGCAGCCAAGGCTGCACGGGGAGGCAAGGGCCAGCAAGAGGCCGCCCGAATGGCAGCCGCCACCAGTGCGACCGCAACGAGCTCACCTCCGTCGGCGAAGCCCGCAGACACGAAGGCTTCAGACAAGAAGGCTCCAGATACGAGCACGTCCGGACCGGCCGACCCATTTACCGCCGAAAAAGCCTCACCTGGAGCAACCGCAGAAACAGCAGCGGCAGACCGGATCT
This sequence comes from Acidimicrobiia bacterium, assembly GCA_013043085.1. Classification (GTDB taxonomy): domain Bacteria; phylum Actinomycetota; class Acidimicrobiia; order Spongiisociales; family SHLN01; genus JABDOU01. The sequence goes on along the minus strand of JABDOU010000151.1, from coordinate 2,444 downwards.
CTGAGCAAAAGGCCTCTGAGCAAAAGGCCTCTCAGCAACAGGCTTCTGGGGAAAAGGCAGCACAGGAAAAAGCAGCCGCAGACAAGGCTTCTGGGGAAAAGGCAGCCCAGGAAAAAGCAGCCCAGGAAAAAGCTGCCGCAGAAAAGGCAGCCTCAGAAAAGGCAGCGGGCGACGCCGACAAGGTCGCGGTGGCGACACAGAAGGACGACAAGACAATCGTTGTTTCGTCGGACGCACCATCGACAGCTGAAACAAGCGACCAGCCGGCTGATCAGGAACCTTCGGTCGCCCAAGCCGTCAAGCCCGAAGAGCCTCGCGCTGAGCAAGCTTCGACTGACCCGCAACCAGCGGAAGGACCGTCAGACGGGGATGCGGATTCAGGGACTTCAGGAGATCAAGCCTCCGAAGACGCGGCTACCCGAGACACGACTTCTGAAGACACGGCCTCTGAGGACACGGCACGTGAAGACACGGCCTCTCAAGACGCGTCGGCGAGCATCGATGCCGGACTGTCAGCAACCGAGGAACGAATCGCCAAGCTCGACGAAATGCTTGCCGCACTCGGCAAGCAACTGGGAAGCGACTCTGAGAATGCAGCTCCAGACGATGCAGGATCAGACGACTCAGACGGGGACGATTCCTCGAATGAGAAGTCTTCCGAATAGACCTTCCGACGAATCCTTCGGGCTAATCCTTCGGGCTAATCCACCCTGTGCTGACTCCTGATGCCGCGACCGGGGCGTCGTCTCTAGCAGCTAATCCTGATGAGAGTATTTCTCGTACTTTTCCAGAAGGCGATGCGGGAGGTTCAGCGCATCACGCCGGAACGGTTCGCCAAGCTCCTGGTTCGTCATGATTTCCAGCACGGTCACCTGGTCCGAGTCAACCGCTTCGTTGAGCGCATCGCCGATTTCATCCGGTTTCGAGACCTGGATTCCGTTTCCGCCCATCGACGTTGAGATTTCAGCAAACGAGGGATTCTCCAGATTGGTCCCGACGTAACGATCATCGTAGAAATCAACCTGGTTCTTCTTTTCGGCTCCCCACTGACTGTTGTTGAAAACGACAGCAACCACCGGGATGTTCTCACGTACGCACGTCATGACTTCTGCCATGCTCATTCCCCAGGCCCCATCGCCAACATACGCAATTGCCGGCCTGCCGGGAGCACCGATCTTGGCACCCATGGCCGTGGGAAAGGCATACCCGCAGTTTCCCCACATCATGGCGGCGAACAACGAGTTTGGTCGATCAAAGTTCAAGTAGCTGTTGGCGACGGAGCAAATGTTTCCGATGTCGGTCGTAACCATTGCGTTGTTCGGCATGGCCCGCTCCAACTCTCTGAGGGCCCGCCGCGGTGCCATGGGAACGGCGTCAGAAGACGACCAATCCGTCAACTCTTTGCTCCAGGCTTCTTTCTGGGCTCCGACCTCGGCAAGTCGCTCCCCACGATTCCCGTGAGCTGCCACCTCCATCGTCTGCAACGCACCGAGGATCGCCTCCGCCGCCAGGCCTGCGTCGCCGTGAATGGCGACAGCGACGTCTTCGACCAGACCCAGCATGCGGTGGTCAATGTCCACCTGCACGATCCTTGCGCCTTTCGGCCAGTAATCGATGCCGTGCTGCGGAAGCGTTCCGAAAGGACCGAGACGGGATCCGAGCGCGAGGATCACATCGGCTTGCGAGACGATGTTCATGGCGGCCTTGGATCCTTGATAACCAAGCGGACCGCAGGCAAGCTCATGACTTGCGGGGAACGCATCATTGTGGAGGTAGCTGGTCACGACCGGAGCACCGAGGTACTCCGCCAGTTGCTTGGCCGGCATCTGTCCGTCGCCCATCACGACACCGCCGCCCGTCATGATCACCGGGAATGTGGCCGAAGCCAACGCGTCAGCCGCCGCACGTATCGCCGCAGGGCCTCCGGCCGAGCGCTCAATCACCATGGGCTCGCGGATCTCGTAGTCGGCCTCGCCGTAGAAATTGTCGCGTGGGATGTTCAACTGGACCGGACCTCGCTCTGCCATGGCCAGGGTGAAGGCGCGGTGGGTTTGCTCAGCAATGCGCTCGTGCCGGTTTACCTGTGTCTGATATTTGGTAATTTTGGAAAAAATTGGCATCTGGTCGGTCTCCTGAAAGCCACCTTTTTCAATGCCCATGTTTCCGGTCTGGGGAGTGATGGCGACAACTGGCGAATGCGCCCAGTAGGCGGCGGCTATTGCCGTCACAAAGTTCGTGATGCCCGGGCCATTCTGCGCTATGCACACACCATGTCGTCCGGTAACACGGCTGTAACCGTCAGCCATATGGGCGGCAGCCTGTTCGTGGGCAACAGACCAGAATCGAATTCCGGCCGGTTCAAAAATGTCGAGGGCATCCATGAATGCGGAGCCCACGATCCCAAAGATGTCGGTGACCCCCTGGGCAACGAGGCTCTCTACAAA
>JABDOU010000136.1 GCA_013043085.1 Acidimicrobiia bacterium | reverse complement strand
ATGCGGAGCTGGGGGAAGGTACCGCTCCGGAGTGGCGCGAAGCGGAGTGGAGGAGGGGTAGGGGGAAAGAGAACCGACACTCTTTGTTTTTGGAACGGCAATTCAGGAGCTCTGCTGGGAGAGGGATCGAACAGCTTCTCGGGAACGGCGAGTCGATGTGTTGCGGTTTCGCATGGTTGTTGATTCGTTTGTGTGGGTTTGGGGGTTGGGTTTTGTTGTTGTTGTTCCCCCTACCCCTCGCCTTGCGGCGAGCGGTACCTTCCCCCGTCTTCGGTCTCTTCGAGACCTCCCGACGGGGGACCATTACATAGAGCTGGCTCTTCGAGACCTCCCGACGGGGGACCATTGCATAGAGCTGGCTCTTCGAGACCTCCCGACGGGGGACCATTTGGAAAAGGGCGTCTAGCGCTTTCGAGGCCTTGTGATTACGTGGGTCCGGGCATTCCCCGGTGGCGCTCTTTTTCGGCCTTGAATTCGTCGCTGTCTTCGACAAGAGGCTTCGGAGGTCGAGGCTCGGCCTTGGCAAGCGCACGGAAAAAGCCGATCAGCTTGTTGAATGTTCACTCATATGTGTCTTGCCTTTCGGGGTGTGTTCGTGACCCAATCTACTTCCACCCACGAGGAGGCGCTCGGGCGGACATCGGGATCGAGATTGACGCTCCGGCCGATCTCTGAAAAGATGTCTAGTCGCCGGGTGAGCTCGAATGGACGGAACAGAATCTTCAGGATCACGCGCCACCGCCCGACCGCGTAGCGTAGTGTCACGATCAAGCCCCCGGGAGTAAGGGGATTCAGACCACACAGGAGGATCGTCTCATGAGACGCTCAGGAATGAAACGCGCTGCGATGCTGGCGGCTGCGTTATTGATGGGGGTGCTGCTGGCGGCTGGGCCGGCTGGCGCCGATCACGACGCAGACCCGAGAACCAAGAACCTGCACCCGATGGGTCACATCGTGGAGCCTGCCAGCTTGCTCAATCCAGCCATCGGCAACCCGAATATCCATACTGATCTCGCGTTCTGGGGCAAATTCGCCTACCAAGGGTCCTGGCTCGGTTTCAACATCCGGGACATCTCTGGACCAGGCAACCCGAAGCACGTGTCGTTCACGTCCTGTACCGGCAACCAGGGTGATGTCATCATCTGGGATAACGTCCTGGTGAGGTCATGGAACTCCCCGGCGTCGCTCGGCGCCACATGTGATGGTGCCTCTGTGCCAGAGGGGTTCGAAGGCCTCCACGTGTTCGACGTGAGCGACAAAGACGATCCGGTTCTCGTGGCTTCGGTCGACCTCAGCACCGGAGCCATCCCGGGACGGTGCGGTTCTCACACGGCTACGGGCGTTCCCGATCTGGCCAACAACAGGCTGCTGGTCTATAACTCGGGCAGCCAGTGCGACGGGATCGACATCGTCGAGGTCCCGCTGGCGAACCCCGCCGCAACGGCCTATATCCGCACGGAACCGGCCGGGCGTCACTGTCACGACACCGGGGTCATCCTCGGCGACATCATGATGGCGGCGTGCGCCGGCGACGATGGCTGGACATCGTGGACGCTGACCGGGACCGGCAGCCTCACGAATCCCGATCAACTGTTGTCGGTGTCTGTGCCGGGCGTCGGGATTGGCCACTCGGTCCAGTTCTCGAACGACGGCGACACGATCGTCTTCGGGCACGAGCCCGGCGGCGGTGTCCAAGCTGCCTGTCAGCCCAGCAACCCCGCCAGTGACAAGTCGTATTTCTTCTACGACGCGGCGAATGGTGACCCGCTTGGAATGTGGACGATTCCTCGCGACCAGACGAACATCGAGAACTGCACGTTGCACAACTTCAACATTGTGCCTACCACCGACGACCGCGACCTGCTGGTGCATGGAAGCTATCAGTCGGGCACTGGCGTGTTGGACTTCACCGATCCCGAAAACCCGGTGGAGCTTGCATACAGTGATCCGCCGCCCATCCCGCCTCCAGGCGGACCGTTCTGCGGCGGCACCGGTTGTGAGATTGGAGGCGTGTGGTCGTCGTACTACTACAACGGCTTCATATACGAAACCAACATCACCGAAGGGCTGAACGTCTTCCGCTATAGCGGAAAGGAGTTCGCCAAGGCCGTCAAACTGACGCATCTGAACCCGCAGACGCAGGAGTTCACCCGCTAGAAACGCTTGCCGAGGGCCCAGGCCGTCACCGGTCGGGGCCCTGGCAGCAAATGGGCCATCTGATGGGATTCGGGTCCGTGCCGATCGCCCAAGATTTCCAGGCGTTGGCGTCAGAGTTCGAGGACGTAGCCGGTCCGGCCCGGGATGAGTTCGAACGGAGTATCCCGGTTTTGCAGCGCGGAATGGATCTCGGCGAGCATCTCGTCGCTGTGGGCCGGGTCGTGGTGGAAGGTGACGAGCCGTCCCACCCCTGCCATCGCTGCCAGCGTCATCGTGTGCTCGAATGTGCTGTGGCCCCATCCCACCCGCATCGCGTACTCCTCCGTGGTGTATTGGGCGTCGTGAATCAACACGTCGACCCCGTCCATCAGGTCGAAACCAGACGTCCACTCCGCCGAGTCCGGAAAATTCTTGACGCCAAGAGCCGGCTCGTGATCCGGCAGGTATGCCAACGTGGCTCCACTGTCGCTAAGCCGATACCCGACCGTGATTCCGGGATGGCAGATCAGGTCGGCCGTAACCGAGACGTTCCCGATCTCAAATGTGCCGGGCACAACGTCGTGAATTTCGGTGTTGGGCAGGTCCCGCAGTCTGACGGGAAACAGAGGAGGTGAGAGATACCGGCCGAGATGCTCGATGAGGTCCATCGTGGTGGACGCCGGTCCCCAAATGTGGGTTTCAACTTCCGGATTGAAGATTGGTGGGAAGAAGCCGAGCCCCTGGATGTGATCCATGTGAAGGTGGGTAAGCAAAATGTCGATGCGGGTTCGGTCCACGAGTTCATTGCCGAGCAGGCGGACCCCGGAGCCCGCGTCGAGCACAATGGCCTCGCCGTTACGTCCCGTAACCTGCACCGAAGCGGTATCCCCTCCGTAGTCGACCGTATCTGGTCCGGCGGAAGCCACAGAACCACGTGTGCCCCACAAGCAAACATTCACGGTTGCGAGGTTTCCCAGAACATTGCGAACGCTCCCAGGTGGCGCCCACCCTCACCCTCGATCGGAATGGCCGAAACCTGAATCTCTCGCCATTCGCCGTCGACCGAGCGGATTTGGAGCGCCAGGTGTGCCGGGTGACCTTCGGTCAGAGCCACCATGATCGGCAGCTCTTTGCTCTCGAGTGGTTCGCCATCGATGCCACGAGTCTGGAACTTGTCTGCGAGGTCTTCGGCGTTGATGCGGCCGGCCTCGTCGAAGCGCTCGCCAAGCACACTTTCGGCCGGCTCGTTGTAGAACACCAGGTTGCCGGCTTCGTCCATGATCCACAGCGGAATGGCGATATACGTAGCCCATTGCTTCAGCAGTATCAGCTCGATCGGTTGCTGAGCCATCGGGTCTCGCTACCTGGATTACTCCTCTCGATGTTAGACAATTCGGCGCATTCATGATCAGTTTGGGCTGGACGCCGCCGAGAAGTCGGCATTGGCCTGATTGCCCGCCCACCGATCCGATCTGTAGTGTGGATA
>JABDOU010000112.1 GCA_013043085.1 Acidimicrobiia bacterium | reverse complement strand
CGGCCATCAGCGTGAATTGGCTGATGGCAAGAACGCTTCCTCCGATCGAGGCAACGTCCAGGTTCATTTGATCATCGCCATCGGCGAAAATCCGAAGGGTGCTGAGTTTGGCGGCAAGCAGTTCGGCATCACGCTCGGTGTCATCAGGCGCAATGCCAATCAGAATCACCAAGCCCGCGCCGACCGACGCGATGACATTGCCACCGACAGTTACTGACGCTTCCGAAACTCGCTGAGCGACCGCTCTCATCTGGCGTTGGCCCCTGCTCTCATCTTCGTCTCGCCCGGGCTCAGCTTTGCCAGTGAAAACACCGCAAGGAACGAAATGACAGCCAGGCCTGCAATCAAGCCCACCTGGGTGTCAGGAGCGCCCAGAACTGTTGACTCGGTACCGTCGGGCCACGGCCACAACACACGCAACGAACCAATCATGAGACCTATCAACCCCGCAAGCATCGTGTCGTGGTGGTTGTCCAGTAGCCAGTTGAGGAGGGTGCTGAACATGGCCAATCCAACGACAGCGCCGATGATGAATGTGAGAAGAGTTGCAATTGACCGATCATGAACAGCCTCCAAAAGCGGCTGATACATGCCAATCATGAGGAGGATGAATGAACCGGACACACCCGGGAGAATCATTGCGCAGATGGCGAGGGCACCCGCACCAAAGAACAGAAGCGACGACGGATCTCCTACCTCTCCGCCGCGCAGTCCAAGTATGAAAAATGCTGCGACAGCCGTGGCGGCCATCACCATCGCCCGCACAACATCGCGCTGACCGAGCAACTGCCAGGCGATGGCAATAGACCCGGCGATCAATCCAAAAAACACGCCGGCGGTTGGTCGAGGGTGGTGCTCGAGCAACCATGTGATCGGAGTCGCCATGAGGATGACGGCAAGCCCGATGCCAATCACGAGCGGCCCGAGAAAAGCCCATTCGATCGATGTGAACGATTTCCAAAACCCCTTGACGTCCCCGCGTACCAGGCGGGATAGCGAGCCGGCCCCGATACGTATGTTGGAGACGAGACGCTCATAGATCCCGAGAATCAGGGCGACCGTCCCACCGGAAACGCCCGGGATGATATCGGCGGCTCCCATGAGGAAGCCGCGCACCACATGGATTGGCATGTCTCGGTTCACGGCGACGGAGGCTAGTTGACCCTGCCAGCCCGTCCACGCCAGCGGAGAATGCTCTCGGCAACCCACTCTGTAGGGATGTTGTACCTGTCCTCAGCGATTAACTTCGAAAGCTCGGCCAGACGCTGTTGGCGGGTGGTCGGAGGCTTCGGTTCTTTGTTGGGTTGTCCGTTCATGCCCATACCATCGGACCACCATCCGTGGCCGTGGAGCGTCATACGACATATGGCACGAATGGACCACACCTACCTAGTTACCTAGTAAAACCATGGTCCCCGGCCATCTTGCGTACGTATGCCAACCGGCCACGGAGTGTGGCAACCTACTCGACCGAGACCGGTGCAGCCCGCAACGGCGGGGATAACACCCGGAAGGCGACCGGTGTGAGTACCGCCGTGACCGCAACGAGAAGAATGGCTCCTGCCCTCTGTCCGACCGAAAGCAGGCCCGCGTTCAACCCGATATCGGCGAGAGCGATGATGACGCTCAGCTGCCCTGCGAGCAAAACACCTATCGACGTTGCCTGCCTGAGTGAGAAGCCTCGGAGCATCAAAAAGAGGCCGGCCAGCATCTTGATGCCTATGGCAACGAGGATGAGCCGGATGGCGTCGCCGAGGACAGCAGCATCGGACAAATCGCCGAGAGGGAACTCGATGCCGACGGTAATGAAGAAGATCGGAATGAAGAACCCGAAGGCCATACCGGACAACTGCTCTTCGAGTCCGCCCCGGTATCGAAAAACGAAAGCGAAGATGGTTCCTGCGACGAACGCCCCGAGAATGGCCTCAATACCCAGGGCAATGGACAGTCCGACGAAAACGAACATGAGTGCGAGCGATGCACGAATTCCTAGCTCTTGGGGGTCATGAGGATCGAACAGTCGCTCAAACCGATCCGGAAACCACCAGGCGGCGCGCTTGATAGCGAAGAGCACTGATCCGATGACGAGAAACAGCGCAGGAAGTTTCAGAAGGTCAAACGAGAGGCCATTCTCGCGAATGGCCAGAAAGAGCACGATGCCGACCAGGCTCAACACCTCTGCAAGTACGGCGATCAGAATGGAAACCTGGCCGACCCTGGTGGTGATGCGCCCGGTGTCGCGCAGAACCGGAATCACAAGACCGATGGCGGCAGCCGTCAACAACAACGTGATGAAGAGCCGCTGGCCGCCGTCATCGGTTGGCAGGAAGAGACCGATGCCAAACCAGGCAAGGGTGAAGATGACAGCCACCATGGTGAGACCCATCACGATTTGCCTGGTTCCCTGTTTCTCCAATCGATCGAAGTCAATCTCGAATCCAGATAGAAACATCAAGAGCAACAATCCAAACTCTGCCAAGAATTCGAACAATTCCGTTGGTTCAACCCAACCGAATATGGCAGGACCGACGACGAGGCCAAAAAGGATCTCCAGGACCACAGCAGGCAAATTGATTCGTCGCGCCACGAGCGGGATGATGAAGGCGGCGGTTGCGACAACGACAAGGGAGATCGGAGTAGCAGCGACCTCGTGAGCGACGCTTTCGGCCGCCAGCAGTGCGGCTACCATCCCATCATTCCTTGGTGGGAACCAGCAGAACGGACGATGTTGCGTCCCTCGCAATGTGTTCTGCGATCTTGACTCCGACGCTTCTCTGTCGCATCCCCAGCACCGTCAGATCCGTTGTGAACCCGAGGAACACCCGGATCGGGTTACCGCGGCGCACTTTTCGGCGTACGGAGACGCCCTGAACCGCGGCCTGTTCCTTCAGCCGGGCTGCGGCTGCGCGGGCGTCGTCTGCTACATCGGGACCGGCTATGAAGGTGGCATCCACCACCGCCAGCCCGGTGAGTTCAGCTTTCGTCAATCGGGCAAGATCGATTGCGGCCCGAATCGCGGCGCGTCCGGCAGCGGTTGGCCGGGCCGGCACCAGGATTTCCCGATAGGGATAGGTGCCCCTCGCTATCAACACGGGAACTCCGGTTTCGTACGCGAGCCTCGCTTCCTTCGCTTGTGCGAGTGGCCACCATGCCGGTCTGGAACTGAGCTGGCGCGTAACAATCACGCCGCCGACATCCGAGGCCACCTCGGCGAGATGATCAACCGGTTTGCCTCGCACCTCGTGGAACTTGACCTCAACGCCCGGGGCGAGCCTCGACGCCCGCTCGAGGAGTTCCATCGAGTCCTCGCCCTCCCGGAAAACGACCATCAGGCCCTTGGCCAGACTGTTGCGCGTCAGATATACCGCTTCCCCAAATACGGTCTCGAGGTCTTCGATGCCCCGGAGCGGAACAACTACGAGCGAACCGTACTCGAGTGGAAACTTGGCCTGCCCCGATGTGAACAGGGCGATGATCTCACCAAACTTTGTTGACGGTCCAACTACCGTGACACGGTCACCGACTTTGAGAACATCGTCACCGTGGGGAATGATCAGCTCGTTATCACGGTAGATGACGCCGATCAACCAGTCCGAAATGGGCAAATCTCTGAGCACCTTTCCGGCCACGGGCGAATCGGATCCGACCTCGAGTTCGATGGCTTCGGCACGGCCACCTGCGAAAGCCATCGACGCCACACGCCGCGGCTCGAGATCGAGTTCCAGCCATCGTGCTGCGAGGCTGTCGGGGGAATGAGCCGCTATACCGAGGTTTTGGTAATCGATCATCCGTTCCGGATCCGCAGCCATGGCTCCGACCCGAAAGACGTTCGCCTCCAAGGCTTCCTTACACGCCGCCAGATTGACAGCATCATTGTTTGTGCAAGCCACCAGAGCATCAGATGTGGCAATACCGGCTTCGGCGAGGACGACCGGACTCGACCCATCTCCTTCGATTGATGTGAAGGGCCGCACCGCCGCCGCAAGCTTCAACCGGTCGGCGTCGGTATCGACCAGCGTGACGTCCCAGGCCTCGCCCAGACGACGGAGTAATTCGCGGGCTGTTCCACCGGCTCCGACGACAATGACTTTCATCGACCTATACGTTAAACCGGAAATGCACGATGTCACCTTCGTTCATGACATAGTCCTTTCCTTCGAGTCGCCATTTTCCGGCTTCCTTGGCCCCGATCTCTCCGCCATATTCGATGAAATCGGCGAACGAGACCACTTCTGCACGTATGAAGCCATGTTCAAAGTCTGTGTGAATGACCCCCGCAGCCTGCGGGGCTCGCGAACCCCTCTTCGTGGTCCAGGCCCGGACTTCCTTTTCACCGGCCGTGAAGAACGTGAGGAGACCGAGAAGTCCGTAGGCGGCCCTAATCATGCGATTCAACCCCGGTTCGGTTTCTCCGAGATCTCGCAGAAAGTCGATCTTGTCCTCTTCGTCGAGAATCGCGATCTCGCCCTCGATTGCCGCCGAGATGACTACCACGTCCGCGTCGTGACTCTCGGCGTAGGCACGAACGGTTGCGACGTGAGGCGTATCAGCCCCCTCGTTGACGTTGGCGACGTAGACCGTTGGCTTTGCCGTCAGCAAGAAAAGCTCTCTGACCAGCATCCGAT
>JABDOU010000069.1 GCA_013043085.1 Acidimicrobiia bacterium | reverse complement strand
GTGGTAAGGCCGTGGATTGTCGGTTTGAGGCTGGTGTGCCACCACCTCGGGTGGTGCTCGTGGTGAGCTCTCGGCAGTGCTGCCACGGCATGCGCGTACGCATGAAGCGTGGCGCGTGTGGGTTCGGCGTCGTCCGGCAGTGCCTGCAACATGCGTCCTCCCTTGGTTGCTAGCGTCAACAACAAGATCATTCCAATTCTTCCCTCTGACGAACGGGCATTGGGGGCATGCTCGCAGGAATGCAACGTCACGTGATCGGGTTGTCTGGATGAGACGGCCCAATAGGACACAGCCCAAAAGCACACTGACCAAAGGAAGCCGATGGAAGCCACAGATTTTGCAGCGTTGGTGCTGCGTATCGCACTCGGATCGGTATTTCTGGCCCACGGCATCAAACATGCGCGCGGCCGTGAGAAAACGACGAAATGGTTCGGCAGCATCGGCTTCCGGAAACCCGGGTTGCAGTGGATGGCGTCGACAGCAACCGAGATCGGCGTTGGCGTTCTTCTCCTCGTTGGCCTGCTGACTTCTCTCGCCGCTGCCGCTGTCGTCGGAATCATGTTCGTTGCCTTCTGGTCTGTACATAGGCCCGTCGGATTCTGGGTCACTGCCCGTCCCGATGAAGGTTGGGAATACGTTTACACGCTTTCGATGGCCGCCATCGCCCTCGCTGCAATAGGGCCGGGATCCTGGTCGGTTGATGCGGCCTTCGGCATCGCCGAGGATTTCGATGGGTGGCTCGGCGTCTTGATAGCGGTCGTGGGTATCCCGATATCCATTGGGCAGCTCGCGACGTTCTACCGGCCTGACAAAGCTTCCCAATCGTGAAGGCGATGATGTGAGATTCATGTACGTAGGTGATCCGATGTGCTCATGGTGTTGGGGCTTCGCGCCGGCCGTTGAAGCGATCGCCGGCAGATATCCGTTCCCTCTCGACGTGATCGTCGGCGGGTTGCGACCTGGTCCGGCTGCGGAGCCATTGGATTCGCTGCGACCTTTCCTCACCAAACACTGGATCGAGATCGAAGAACGTACCGGACAGCCGTTCGATCTCGCCGGTCTGAACCGCCAGGACTGGATGTACGACACCGAAATGCCTGCCCGGGCTGTTGTGGCGGTGCGCACCGACGTGCCTGATCTGACATTGGCTTCTTTCGTCCGTATCCAGCGAGCGTTCTATGCCGAGGCAATCGATGTGACCGACCCAACCGTCTATGGAGAGCTTCTCTCCGACATCGGAGCAGGGGCGGCGTTGGATCTATTCCGGAGTGAGGAGTCGAAGCGTCTTGCGTGGGAGGATTTCAGCTTGTCTCGCGCATGGGGAATCGGCGGATTCCCATCGCTTCTCGTCGAGCACGAAGATCAACTGCAGATCGTGACCCGGGGATACGTGGCTCCGGACACGTTGCTTCCTGGTCTCGATGCCTGGGTGCAAGCGAACACAACTCACGGATCCGCTCGCCTGACGTAGGCCGCCGACCAATCACAAACGAAATCGGAAACTCTGGATCGCGTGGACGGCTGCGGGCGGCGTCCGGATCAGATCGGGTTGTTGAACGTGTCGCACTGGTCGGGGTCACCGGTGTCGAATCCTTGCCGGAACCAATTGATACGCTGCTGTGAGGTACCGTGCGTAAATGTTTCTGGATTGGGTCGGTTGACGCCTGCGTTGCGCGCAATGGTGTCATCCCCCACTGCTTCGGCGGCACGGATCGCTTCGTCAAAGTCTCCTGATTCCAAGCGGTTGTCCTGGTAGGTTGCATGCCCCCAGACTCCGGCAAAGCAGTCCGCCTGGAGTTCCAGCCGAACGGACAGATCATTCGCCTGCGCCTGGCCAGATTGTTGCTGAAGTCTCCTGACCTGATCCGAGATACCGGTCACTTGTTGGACATGATGACCGATCTCGTGTGCGATCACGTACGCCAGGGCAAAGTCTCCTTCGATGTCCATTCGAGGATCGTTGAAGAACGCAAGGTCTATATAGACGTTTTGGTCAGCCGGACAGTAGTGCGGGCCATATTGGCCAAGCGCACCACCGCAGCCCGATGGTTCCCGGCCTTCAAAAAGCACCAATCGGGCCCTCGGATAGCTCTGGCCGGCAGCACGGAATATTTCGTCCCAGGTGTCCTGAATATCGGCGAGTGCCCAGTTGATGAAGAGAGTCGTGTCGTCCTGAGCAGGAGGTTGGTCGACCGGGTCCGAAGGAGCAGCCGGTGCTTGCGCACCACCCAGCACATCGTTGAGAATGTCGCCGGCTCCTCCACCGTTGCCGTTCATCCCACCAAGAAACAACATGATCAGGAGACCGATGAGCCCGAGTCCTCCGCCGCCGATTGCAATAGATCGTCCGCCCCCGCCGCCCCCGCGACGGCCGCGCCGATCGATCACGTTGGGGTTGTCGACTTTGTCCCATCTCATAGCTGATCCGTAGCCTTTTGTTCGATCGTTTTTTTATGGCGGGGTAACGTGGCGTGCGACCGCTTGGCCCGACCGGTGGATGTTACCCACGGGAGGGTTATCGGTAACCTGCGCTCATGCCGGCAATAGTCGACCTTTCGCACACGATTACCGAGGGTATGAAGACGTACCCGGGCCTGGATGGCCCCGTCATCAAAGACGTCATGACCCGACAACAGTCGTTCCGGGCTATGGAGGGCGCTTCGAGTTTTTCCATCAAGTCGATCGACATCGTGGCCAATACCGGCACCTATCTCGACACGCCCCATCACCGGTTTGAGACCGGGTATGACCTCAGTGAGCTCGACCTGACCAAGGTGACAAATGTGCCGGGCGTGGTGATTCAGCATTCCGGCCCACAGCTCGATCCGCATCTGATAGCCGACGTCGATGTTCACGGCAAGGCTGTGCTGTTTCTGACGGGGTGGAGTTCCTTCTTCGGGACCGAGAGCTACGGCGCCTCCCACCACCCGTTCTTGAGTACTGCTCTCGTTGAGGCGCTCGTCGAAGCCGGCCCCTCGGTCGTGGGCATAGATT
>JABDOU010000063.1 GCA_013043085.1 Acidimicrobiia bacterium | reverse complement strand
CCAGTCGACGCGGTCGGTGACGGCCGCGAGGTTCCTCCTCGTGCCGCCGGGCACCCGACCGCCCTCGACGTGGGCGCGGACCCCATCGAGAATCGGGACGGCTGCCATGGTGATTTCGGCGCCGCTTGTGAGATCCATGAGGTGCCCGAGCAGCCCAAACCCGGTGACATCGGTCGCCGCTTCGACGCCGATCGACATCATGGCAGTGCCTGCGGCGCGATTGAGCTCAACCATCGAAGCCACGGCAGCTGCGGTTTCATCCTCGGATGCGTGCCCGCCTTTTATTGCCGTGGCGATGATGCCCACTCCCAGCGATTTTGTGAGGACAAGCACATCACCCGGTTCGCCGCCGCCGACGGTTATCACGTCATCAGGATGAGCGGTCCCGGTTATTGCGAAGCCGTACTTGGGTTCTTTGTCGTCGATCGAGTGGCCTCCGATGAGAACACACTCGGCTTCATCGAGAACAGCCATCCCACCTTCGATGATCTGGCCAAGCAACTCAAACGGCAGGTCATCGCGCGGCCAGCTGATGAGCTGAAGCGCCGTTCTCGGGATGCCTCCCATCGCATATATGTCGGAGATCGCATTTGCCGCCGCGATCCGACCGAAATCAAACGGGTCGTCGATTATCGGAGTAAAGAAATCAACGGTCTGGATGATCGCGACGTCTTCGGTTATGCGGTAGACCCCGGCATCGTCCGGCGCGTCAAGGCCAACCACCACGTCCGGGTGGTCAGGCGAGGTGTGCGTACGGCGCAAGACCTGCGCCAACTCGTCAGGGCCGAGTTTGCACGCTCAGCCGGCGCCGTGGCTGTATTGGGTGAGCCGGTGTTCCACCTGTTCGAGTCTATGGCCAGACAAGTGCTGCAACCATGAGGATCTTACGCCCCCGACCTGGAAAAATTTCACTGAGAGCGTTTTCTCGATGCGCTGTCGGCAACATCGCGAGTATCCTATCCCCGTTGGAGTGCGTCTGACCCCGGCGCGCCAACAAGATGTAGGAACGCCCTACCCCCCTGGGGCACCTACTCATCGCACGGGCCCCCTCTCACCATCCGGGGGGTCCGTGCATTTTTAGGCCTCGGACGCTGCGCGAGCCTTTATACGATCAGGTGCCCGACCTAACCTACGTAGGATGAGATTTCGCGTTCGTCCCCGTCAATTAGCGCGCAGTTTGCGCGAGTTGGCCAGGCGCGAGCCGCAGCAAGTCCAGGATTACCTGGCAGCCAATCCGCAGGAATGGGACAGGATCGCGGAACGCGATCCGTATGACGCAGCGGATGTTCTCGAAGCTTTGCCGCCTGAGACCGCCGCCGGTTTGCTGGGCCAACTCGACGCAGCCTCAGCCGCCGAAATCGTCGAGGAAATGCAACCGGCGTCAGCAGCCAAGCGGCTGCTCGAGATGGGTCCGGCACAGGGTGGCCCGATGCTCGAGGCGATGGACGCCGACGAGGTAGCCGATGTGTTGCACGAGTTGGATCCCGACGTGCGCCAACCGTATCTGGCCGCACTCGATGGTGTCATGCGACGCGATGTCGAACGGTTCATCAGCTATGGACCCGACACCGCAGGCGGGATGATGCGTACGGACGTCGCTGCCCTCTCGGCTGACCTCACGACCGCTCAGGCGACAAAAGAACTGAAGGCTATGAGCGAAACCTTCGACGACCTGTCGTACGTATATGTGGTTAACGCAGACCAGCAGCTCCAGGGTGTTCTCTCTTTCAGGGAGATGGTATTTGCAAGCGACGACACCAGCCTCGCCAGAGTGATGATTCGCGACCCAGTAACCGTCGGGCCCGAGGCCGACCGTGAAGAAGTCGCCGAACTGATCCAGCGGTTCCACCTGTTCGCGATACCGGTCGTCGACAGCGGACAGCGGCTCATGGGCATCGTGACAGTCGAAGAAGCCCTCGAGGCAATCCAGCATGAGGCCGGCGAAGACATGGCGGTGGCGGTCGGCGCCGGATCCGAGGAGTCGACGTACACCGGTCCAGCGACGTCAATTCGCATGCGACTGCCGTGGATCGTTGTCAACCTTTTTCTTGCGACGGTCGTCTCTTTCACCATCAGGGCGCTCGAGGGCGAGATCGCCCAGAATGTCGTGCTCGCCTCCCTGATGCCAATTGTTGCCCTGCTCGGCGGCAATGGAGGAGCCCAGGCACTGGCGGTCACCATCCGGGCCATGGCCATCAACCAGGTTCCGTCCCAACGCATCAGGGAAGTCCTCGTTCGCGAATTCCAGATTGGACTCTCGATGGGAATCATTATCGGCCTGATGAGCTCCGCTGTCGCTTTCCTCGCGTCCGCTGGAAACTCCCGGGTTGCGATCGCAATGGGCATCGCCGTGTTCGTCAACCTCGCGGTCGGCGCGTTGGCGGGCGCCGGCATCCCGATTGTTTTGCGGAAGGCAGGCTTCGATCCGGCGCTGGCCTCGAACATCTTCCTGACCTTCTTCACGGACGTCCTGGGATTTGCGGGTTTCCTGGTCGTAGCCGCAATGCTTCTGTGACTAGTCAGGGTGTGATCCCCTGCAATGCTCCGATAGTTTTCGGGCGTTTCGACGATGCATACGGTGTTGGCCCCTCCAAGAGCCACAGGACATAGCAAACACCCGTTTGCGCATAGCACTCCTCCTCAAGTAAAAGGACCCGGGTCACCGGGTCCTTTGCTATTTAGGGTTGGGCCTCGGCGAACAGTTGACGAAGAATTACTCATGACGCAAACGGCGACCAGAACCCGGTACCAGTGGTTTGTCCGGCTGTGGGGTGCAGCCGAGCTGTTCCACATCATCGGAAATCCCACTGAGATCCTGCGCGGCTCGCCGGCCGGCGTAGCTCAAATCGTCATGTTGCTATTGGCGGGATCAATCCTCTGGAAGCCCCACCGAACCAGCCTGCTCGCTCTGGCGTCTCTGCAACTCCTGGTGACCATCGCCAAGGCGCCATTCCTCGGAAATCATGAAGTGATCCTCTGGTTGATAAGCCTCTGCATCGTGCTGTCAATCCTCGTGAAGGGAGATGATTGGCTTGCAGCATTCGTTCCCGCCGCAAGGACAACGCTCATCATTGCGTACTCCTTCATCGCCTTCTCGAAACTCAACACGGGCTTCCTCGACCCGTCGACGAGCTGCGCACCGATTCTGGCAAGCGAAATCGGATCGATGGCCGGCATCACCATCCTCGGGAATGGGCCGCTGTCGTACCTGGCCATTTACGGATCGCTGATCGCCGAACTGGCAATCCCCATCATGTTGATCACCCGGGCGCGGTTTGGCGTGGCGTTTGCGTTGGGTTTCCACTTCATCCTTGCGCTCGAACCGCGCGGCCATATCTATGATTTTTCGTCGACGCTGATACCTCTTTTCCTTCTCTTTCTCCCCGACGACGTAGCCCTCGAAGCCGAGCGTCGGTTTGGCCGCTTGGCACAGCACATCTCGCAGGGAAACCGGCCCCTCCTGATCGGTCTGTTGTTGTTGAGCGTCCAGTTGTTGTTGCTGATCACGGATCTGCCCAACTGGCTGCTCGCGTACCCGATCTGGCTGGTATACGGAGCCGGCGCCTTCCTGGTCGCCTTCGGCTACGCCCGCC
>JABDOU010000056.1 GCA_013043085.1 Acidimicrobiia bacterium | reverse complement strand
TGGAGGCATAAATCGTCTCACAGTGCGTAGTGTGAACGCGAAGGAGGGCACGATGCGATTCACTCAACACATAGTCATTCACGCCGACGATGCCGAGGCCTTGATCGATTTGGTACGCGCATGGCAGGAAAGCGAAACCGCCGGTCAGTCCGGGAACCTGGGCGGCCGGTTGCTAGCGTTTCGCGATCAACCGGGCCGCTACGTGCTGCAAGCCGATTTCTCATCATTCGAGGACGCTGAGGTGAACAACGATCGGCCCGAAACTCAGGCTTGGGCGGCGCGCTTACTGGAGTTGATCGAGGGCGAACCGAAGTATGAGAACCTCGATGTACTGGTCGACTTCTAGTCGAGGCTTGAACCCGCGCTAAACCTGGCCGAGGATGAGCACGCTCAACGGCGGCAAGTGGAGTTCGATTGAATGCGCCTGACCGTGCATCGACATCGAGTCGGAGCTGACTGCTGAAGGCCCGGGCCCCGTTCCCCCGAAGGGTTCGTCGTTGCTGTCGAGGACAACTTGCCACGTCCCGGCATCAGGCACCCCGATGCGATAGCCGTCTCGGGCAACGGGTGTGAAGTTGCAGATGAAGACCAGCTTCCGTCCCGATGGCGAACGTCTGAGAAAGCTCACGACGCTCGCCGAGCTGTCCTGGTAGTCGATCCAGTTGAAGCCGCGATGGTCGTAGTCCCATTCCGAAAGCGACGGTTCGTCGCGATACAGGTGATTGAGTGCTCTGACCCACGCCTGGACACCGGAGTGGTGCGGATCGACGAGCGCATTCCAGTCGACCTGTCCGTCGTGGTTCCATTCTCCTGCCTGGGCGAGATCACAGCCCATGAACAGGTGCTTCTTCCCCGGTAGCCCGAACATGTAGCCATATAGCAGGCGGAGGTTGGCGAACTGATCTGGCCGATATCCCGGCATTCTCGAGAGCAGCGAGCCTTTGCCGTGGACGACCTCATCGTGTGAGAGTGCCAGCACGAAGTTCTCGTTATATGCGTAGATCATGCGGAAGGTCAGCTCGTTGATGTGGTACCCGCGATAGAGGGGATCGTTTGACAGATAATGGAGCGTGTCGTGCATCCACCCCATATCCCACTTGAAACCAAACCCGAGTCCGCCTTCGCTGGTTGGCCGCGAGACGCCGGGCCAGGCCGTTGATTCTTCGGCGATCGTGATGATGCCAGGGTGCTCTCCGTAGACCGATGCGTTCATGTCCTGCAGGAACGTGACCGCTGCGAGGTTTTCGTTTCCACCGAATTCGTTCGGTGCCCATTCCCCGGATTTGCGGCTGTAATCGAGGTACAGCATGCTCGCCACTCCATCCACGCGCAGTCCGTCGATGTGATAGTGGCGGAGCCAGAAATCTGCACTCGAGAGCAGGAAAGATCGGACTTCTCCCCGCTCATAGTTGAAAATGAGCGTCCCCCAGTCGGGGTGGGCTCCCTTGCGGGGGTCTGGATGCTCATACAGGTGTGTGCCGTCAAAACCGGCGAGTGCGGCGTCGTCTTCCGCGAAATGGGCGGGAACCCAGTCGAGGATCACGCCGATGCCGTGCTGATGCAGGTAGTCGATCATGAACATGAGATCCTGGGGAGTGCCGTATCGGCTGGTCGGAGCGAAGAAACCGGTTGCCTGATATCCCCACGAGGGGTAATACGGATGTTCATTCACCGGCATCAACTCGACGTGGGTGTAGCCCATCGTGCCCGCGTACTCGGCGAGTGCCGGGCCCATCTCCCGGTAGGAAAACGAATCCCCATTGGGGTGCCGTTTCCAGGACCCAAGATGCAGCTCATAGATCGATATGGGTTTGTCATGCCGATTGATGTCACCGCGCGACCTCATCCATTCGTCGTCTTGCCATTCGTAGGACAGATCCCAGACAACAGACGCGGTCTTGGGGGCCAGCTCGGTGGCGAACGCAAATGGATCCGACTTGAGAAAGCCCATGCCGGCCTGTGGTTCGATGTGGTACTTGTACGTGCTGCCTTCTCCCACGTTCGGTACCGTTCCTGTCCATATTCCGGGACCGGTGAGAGGGTCGGACTCGTGATTCCAACCATTGAAGTCTCCGACTACCGAAACCGCACGGGCGTTTGGTGCCCAGACCGCGAAGTAGGCGCCGTCGGCGTGGAGGTGGGCGCCGAGATGGTCGTGGAGTCGACTGTGTCGACCTTCTGAGAATCCCAGGAACGGCATCAAGCAAGGCTAGGAGAGCTTTTCCGAAGGTCAACCGCATATCGGCAGGTAGGGTCTGGCGTCATGATCATCGGATATCAGGGCGAAACTCACTCCTACAGCTATCGAGCTGCCAGAGCGCTTTTCCCGGACGCGGAGCTGAAAGGCCATCCCAGCTTCGTTCGTGCCTTCCGGTCGTTGCGCGAATCGGCCGTCTCGTTTCTCGTACTACCCATCGCCAACTCGACCACCGGCCCGATCTTGCCGGTCCTCGATCGGCTCGTATCAGCCGATGCTTCGATCAAAGCCGAGCACGTCATCCATGTTCGCCACGCTCTCCTGGGAGTTCCCGGTGCGACACTGGATGATGCAAAATCAGTCCGCTCGCATCCGGTTGCACTTGGGCAAGCCGAAGCGCTGCTCGAAGAACGCGGATGGGAAGCAGTTGCGACGTCGGACACGGCCGGAGCAGTTCGCGAAGTAGCGGAACACCAGGATCCTTCGGAGCTCGCGCTGGCGGATCCGGCCGCGGGCGAGGCGTTTGGTCTCGAGGTCCTGATGGAGGACGCGATTGACCAGGACCACAACACCACACGGTTCGTCGTGCTCGAACCTGGCAAACATCACGTCCGGGAACATGACAACAAAACCTCGATCGCATTTGAAACCCCTCACACGCCAGGGGCTCTGGCGATGGCTCTCACCGAGTTGGGATTGAGAGGCGCAAACCTCACGATGATCGAATCACGGCCAGGCGGCAAGTTGTGGCGCTACATGTACTACGTCGATTTCTTGCACGAGCCGGGTCCGCCCGGATTGGCGAAGATTCTGGATCCGACGCCGATGGCGCTGTCGAACATCCACATGCTTGGAAGCTATCCAGCTGTCGTCGAATAGGTTCCGCTCAATCCAATAGAGCCAGGTCGACGGCGGCCAGGGCGTGGAGCTCGGCGGTCGGAAAGAATGGGATCGAAAGATCGTCCCCGCTGATCAGTAGCTCGATTTCTGTGCAGCCGCCTATCAATCCCTGGCAACCACGCTCGACGAGATCATCGACAACCGACAGATAGGTCGCTCGGGATTCGGGGCGTATCACGCCCTTGACGAGCTCGTCATAGATGATGTCGTGAACCAGGCTACGATCGGGTTCGTCCGGAATCTTCACTGACACGCCGTGTTCCTGCAGACGTCCCCGGTAGAAGTCTTGTTCCATCGTGTAGCGGGTTCCCAGTAGCCCAACGTCGCCAAGCCCGGCGTCGGTGATGGCGGCGGCGGTGACATCAGCGATGTGAAGCAACGGTATCGAAAGCGCTTCGGATACGGTATCGGCGACTCGATGCATGGTGTTCGTACACAACAACAGGAAGTCGGCGCCGGCTGCCTGCGCCTGATGTCCTGCCGCAATCATGTCGGCGGCTGCCCGATCCCAGTCGCCAGACGCCTGGAGCGTTTCGATGCGTGCGAAATCGACCGAGATCAGGACAATTTGGGCGGACGACGTGCCTCCCCGCCGACGCTGGATTGCCTGGTTGATGATTCGGTAGTACTCGGCCGACGACTCCCAGCTCATGCCACCGATCAAGCCGATGGTCTTCACGAGATGTCGCCATCGATGTGAGAAACGGCTCGGAGAGGCCAGGAAATCCTCGAGAGTGGGAAAACCAACACTAAGTTCATGCCCTACGAAACCTACTTCCCGACGTCACCATCGGAGGTTTTCGTGACCCAGAGCCCCAAGACACGATCTCCGCGAGCCGCGCCAACCGATAAAGCGCGCCCTCGCCAGAGGACTACGACCGCCCGCTTCGGTTCGAGCAAACGCGAATCGCATGATGCCTCGGATTTCTACGATCGTTTCGGTGCCCCGATACTTTCTCAGGACGAACACGTGGAACCATGCCCCATCGTTGATGCCTTCCTGTGTCAGGATTCACGAGCGCTTCCCCAGATTCCCGACAACTCGATTGCACTGATGGTCACGTCGCCGCCATATTTTGCAGGCAAGGAATACGAGGCAGATCTCGGGGAGAACGGGGTGCCTGCCAGCTACCTCGAATACCTCACCATGCTGCGGAATGTCTTCGCCGAGTCGCTGCGTACGCTCGAGCCAGGTGGTCGCATGGCGGTGAATGTCGCCAATCTGGGCCGGCGACCGTACCGCAGTTTGTCCGCCGATGTGATCCGGATTCTCCAGGACGATCTCGGGATGCTGTTGCGCGGAGAAATCGTCTGGGTGAAAGCCGCAGGCGCAAACGGGTCATGCGCGTGGGGATCGTATGGTTCGGCTGCCAATCCCGTGCTTCGTGACGTCACCGAGCGGGTGATCGTGGCGTCGAAGGGACGTTTCGACCGGGCACCTAATCGCAAGAAACGCGCTGTTCTCGGTCTGCCTCATGAAGACACCATCGACAAGGACGAGTTCCGAGCGTTGACCCTCGACACGTGGCACATTGCGCCCGAATCCGCCAAACGCGTCGGTCATCCCGCTCCCTTCCCGGTTGATCTTCCTCGCAAGCTCATCGAGCTCTACACGTTCAAAGATGATGTGATCCTTGATCCTTTCGGCGGGTCGGGGACGGTCGCCCTGGCAGCCAGGACCACGGGTCGTCGGTTCATTTGTGTCGACACTTCGCCCGAATATTGCGAGCTGGCAGCCGAGCGCCTTGCTGCCTTGACCGTCTAGCCGACGAGCCATTCGATCCAGCGTCCGTGATACTGGACCTGTGCGAGCACCTCTTTGCTGATACCACCGCGTTCGTACACGGAGAGGGTCAGAAAGGGCTGATCGATTCCCTTCTGACCAGCATCAAACTCGAGTCCAAGTCGGAAGACGGGCCTGCTTCGGCTCGCGGCCAAAAGTACTTCGTCGATCCGGGTCCAGGTTTCCCGATCCGACTGGTACAACGCGATCGAGTGGAAGATCACCCTGGTTGTCGCGCCATCGATCTGCATCAGGAGAGAGTCGAGGCCGTCCGGAGCATCGGCCTGCACGATGTACGGAGGATCCTTTGCCACTGTCTCGATGGCGAAATTCAGGCGCTCGAGTCGCCCGGGATGTTCCGGCCATACGAGGGCCCGCAGCCAGTCGGCATCATCGGGATCCGATACGTCCAATGGAGAGCGATCGATGCCAATACGCTCTGCGTGTGGTGGAAGATCGGAGGGCAGCGGCAGGGTCCGATGTCCTCTCACCTCGGTCTGCAGCTTGACCAGAGAAGATGAGCTTCCGAGCTGGCCCGCATTGCCATAGTCATAGAAGAAGTCGGGCCAACCCAGCAGCAGGCCTGCAGCAGCTCCGATCTCGATCGTGGCGAGGGGCAACCTTGTGCGCTCATAGATGAGACAGAATCCGGGTACGAGTGCTCCAGCTCTCCCGGTTTCGTTGGTTTGCACGGTTCGGGTGGCCAGGAGGAGCTCAATCTCATCCTGGTGGGAGGTTGCAAACTGCTCCATCGCCTCTTGCAGTTCGTCTAATGATCCCCGGTGTTCAGGCTCGACGTAGAAACCCGTCAGTGCGTGTTCGGGAGTCCGACCTATCAGATACTGCAGTGCAGCCAGAAGATGCAGAGGCACCGGTTGATTCTCGGGAGTCTTTTCGACCATCCGCATCAGGGTCTCGCTCGTCATGATCGCACGAGTCATTGCTCCATAGAGAGGGCTGTCCGTGGATTGAGGACCTTCAGCGAAATCCGCCAGGGCGCGACGCGTGTTCCTCATGCTGCCATCTCGACCAGAATCGGTTGGAGGGCGGACACCAGGTCGCGTGTCGAGACCTCGATAAGGAATCCGCGCTTGCCGCCATTTACGTAGATGGACGGGTAGTCGAGCACAGTCGATTCGAGGTAGATCGGCATGGATGTTCGCAT
>JABDOU010000048.1 GCA_013043085.1 Acidimicrobiia bacterium | reverse complement strand
GGTATGAACCGGGTGTTGATCGCGTTTGTGATGGTGGTTGCGATGCTGGCGGCGCCGGCAGCCGCCTCGCCCCCTGACCACGCCGGGGATGCACAGCCATCTGTAGCACCAGGGTTGATTGATCGCGATGGCGACGGAATATCTGACGACTTGGCCGCAAAACTCTCCGAATTGCCGCCGCAGGAGCGGATCGATGTCGTTGTCACATGGGTCGGGCCGTCCAATGTGGCTGCGGCGCGAAGAGCAGCGGGCAGTTTCACGATCCGTCGCCATTTCTCGTTGATTGACGGGTTCGCAGCAACCATGACGGCCGCACAAGCCCATGCCATAGGGCGGGTACCAGGCGTGTTCCGAGTTGAGGAAGACTTCGACGTCACCATCAACATCGATGACGCCGCTCGTGAATATGGGATTGATGCGGCCAGGGCAGAGTTTGCTGTCAGCGGGGCAGGCGTGAATTTCTGTGTCCTCGATACAGGTATCGACCTCGGCCACGAGCAACTCGACGCACAGTCGCTATTCAGAGATCCGGGGGTCGACTATTGGGAAGACTTCATCTCTGGTCAGCCATCCGAATACGACGACCATGGTCACGGCACCCACGTCGCATCGATCCTGGCAGGAGACGGTGAGGGAGTTTCGGCGGACGCCGTCACCCATGGTGGTGTTGCTCCGGGAACAAGAATCATGGCAGGCAAAGTATTGAACGCAAGCGGCAGCGGAACGGAATCGCAGATCATTGCGGGTATCGAATGGTGTGTGAGCAGCGGCGCCGACGGCATTTCGATGAGCCTTGGTACCTCGGCAGGGTCTGACGGCAACGATGGTCTGAGCCAGGCGGTGAACGCAGCAGTCCAGGCCGGCGTCGTCTCGATTGTGGCAGCAGGCAATTCGGGCGACGGAACCGGGACGGTTGGGGCTCCCGGTGCAGCCTCAGGTGCACTCACCGTTGGCGCCGCGTCGAAAATCTCCGACGGCCCCTACCTTGCGCCGTTCTCAAGCCGAGGGCCAACACTTTCCGGGCTGACAAAACCCGACATCACTGCTCCGGGCGTCGCCATCGTGGCTGCCGACGCCGGCACGACGGCCGGATATGTCGCCCTGAGCGGAACATCGATGGCTACACCCTTCACCGCCGGTGCCGTCGCCCTCATGCTCCAATGCTCACCACATCTCGATCCAGATCAGATTCGTGAGATGTTGATCGGCACCGCGCTCGATATGGGTTTGACCGGGACAGACAACAATTGGGGTGCGGGTTTACTCGATGGATCGGCTGCCATCGCGGGTGCGTGCGCGGGCGACGGGGGAATCGAACTCCGGACCCATGAGAATTTCACGGCCAAGGTCATACGAAATAAGACGTGGACGCATGAATTCATCGTCGGAGCCGACGGCGTAGGCGAACCGATTGCGGCAACCATCCTCATCGAAGGCGAGATGGTGTGTGTGCTGTTCTGTCTCTTGCAGGAGTGGAGCCCGGATCTCGATGCACGATTGCTGGATCCATTCGGAGCGATCATAGCGACGAGTGAATGCCCGCTTCGAGGAGATTGCGGCGCTCACGGCCAACAGGAAACGCTCCAGGCGACCGCCCAGTCCGCGGGCACGTACAAGCTCGAGGTTTATCCGTACAGCACCATCGGCAGCGACATCGTTGTGGATTTGTTTTACGGACCGTTGGCGGGATCGCCTCCTCCACCCCCGCCCCCTCCACCGGGCAATTCGCCTCCCAATGCAGATGCAGGTGCGGATCAAACGGTCGTCGACACCGATCAGAGCCCGTCCGAGTGGGTCACCCTTGACGGCAGTGGATCGAGTGACCCGGATGGAGATGCGCTGTCCTATGCCTGGTCCGAGAACGGAACCGAGCTGGCCACCGGAGAAACGACGAGTGTCCACCTGAGCGATGGCATCCACGTCATCACGCTGGTAGTAACCGACACCGAGGGTGCATCCGATACCGACACGGTCACCTTCGAGGTTGAATCGGCACCTCCGGCAGTGGGAACGTCGCACGTCGGCGACCTGGACGGTTCGACGACTTCGAACCGAAAGGGCCGATGGCAGGCCTCGGTGGATGTCGCCGTTCACGATGATCTCGATCGTGGCCTAACGGATGCAACGGTCTCGTTCTCCGTGTCGGACGGAACCACTCGCAGCTGCACGACGGACGCATCGGGCACGTGCTCCGTGACGTCACGGCGGCAGAGCTCTAATGCGCCATCGATCGAATTTGCCGTCGTGTCGATTGACCATGCGACCCTGACCTATAGCGGTTCGGACAATCATGACTCGGACGGCGACAGCGATGGTACGGAAATCACCGTTTATCCGTGATCGATGTGCCCCGCTAGCGTTCTGGCCATGTGTAGAAGCATCAAAACTCTCAGGGGAATCGACGACGGACCGACGGAGGAGGAGATTCAGGCAGCCGCACTCCAATTCGTGAGGAAAATCAGCGGCTATCGGAAACCGTCTCAGGCGAACCAGAAAGTCTTCGATCGCGCCGTGCGGGAGATATCGAAGTCGAGTACAAAGCTGCTCGATGAACTCGTCGTGCGCGCCTGAGTCTCATCTATCCGAAGCTCATCTATCCGAAGAGCGTATCGTTGGTATTTGTGCGCGCCCAGGGTGGCGATTCTCACCACAGAAAGCGTCAAGTTATTTCGGATATGTCCGATATCGGTCTTCAGCAACCAACTATGAGGAGTCCAGATGCTGAAGTTCCTTTCGATGCGCGCCGTCTCGTTGAGTGCCACCATGGTGTTGGGCGTGAGTGGTATGGCCCTTGCGGCTTCCCATGTTGCCGAAGAGGTACCGGTCGACCCGGTCCCGGTGATTGAAGAAGCCACAGTCATAGCCGCCGAAGAATCCGCCCCCACCGAGGAAGCCGAAGTGGCGAAGGAAGAAGTTGTTGCCGAAGATCAGCTTCTTTGTCTGGATTGCTGTCGGAGTCGGCGTTCGTCGACATCCTCGAGCTGCCACCGGAAGAAGTTGAATGCCAGGAAGGAAACCATGGCAAAACAGTCAGCCATGCGGCCCGTAACGGCGGTGACGTGAAGGCAGCCGCACAATCCGATTGCGGAAAAAAGCATCAGGAGGAAGATCCCCCGACCAACGGCGATACGGCCGTGACCGTCGGAACTGCCGCCGAAGCTTCCGCCGCGGTCGAGACGGAGGTTCAGGTTGGTTCGGAAGGACCGGTTGAATCCGATGACGCGGTTTCTGACGTCGAGCCAATCGATAATGACAGGTCCGGACGCGACAAGGCCAAGAGCGATGCCGGTTCGAACGGCCAGGGTCACGGCAAGGACAAGAAAAACAAGTAGCAGCCCTACCAGCCCCGGGCGCGCCACTCTCCTAGCGAGGGCCGCTCGCGACCGATTGTCGAATCCTCCCCGTGTCCGGGGAGGATTCGTGTTTCATCCTCCATGGTGAACAACCTCCGTTCCAGCGAATCCATGATCATCTCGAACGAGGACTCTTTCGATCTCGTGGCGCCGGGACCGCCCGGAAAGAGCGTGTCGCCGCTGAAGAGGAGCTTGTCCCCGGTATCAGTTGTCAGTACAAAGCAGGTTGAGCCGGGAGTATGGCCCGGAGTGTGCACAGTTGACAGGGTGAGTTCGCCGAGACGTATGACTTCATCGTCTACGAGTGGCCTGTCTGCCGAAAGCCGTGCGAGCTGTTCGTCATCCGGGTGAATCAAAAGGGGAATACTGAGCGCCGCTTTGACGGCGGGCGCCGCCCCAACGTGGTCGAAATGCCCATGTGTCGTGAGAATGGCTCGGGGCTGATAGGGCTTGACTGCGTAGATGATCCGGTCCGCCTCGCCGGCAGCGTCGATGATCACCGCCTCACCAGTGGCCCGGCATGCGACAATCCAAACGTTGTTTTCAATCGGTTCGGTGACCAGCCGGTGAACAACGACCCGATCGTCTTCATAGAAGCTCACTATTTCTCCTTGCTAGTCGACCTGAACATACCGCACTGGTTAGATAGGCTCCGACTGATTACGTGTGACATGGAGAATCCGTGACATCACGCGGAGAACGAACCGAGGTGAGCGTCATCGAATCGAGTTTTACTGTTTTCAACCCGGCAACCGGCCAGGCGATTGCCGAAGTGCCAGATCATGGTCAGGCCGACATCGAGCGGGCGATAGCAGCCTCCGACGAAGCCTATGGGGCCTGGTCCGGCGCAACCGCCTATCGGCGGGCCGGGTTGCTGCGTGATGCATATGCCTTGATGATGGAACGCAAAGAGGTCCTGGCCAAAGTCATGACCGAGGAGCAGGGCAAACCGCTCAAGGCCGCTCGCAACGAAGTGCAGTACGCGGCAGATTTCTTCCTCTGGTACGCCGAGGAAGCTCGCAGGGTGTATGGAGCCACGATTCCTGCCCCACGCGCCGATCAACGATTTATTGTCTCACACCAGCCGATCGGGGTGGTTGGTGCCATTACCCCATGGAACTACCCATCGTCGATGATCACTCGAAAAGTTGCGCCTGCCTTGGCAGCCGGGTGCACGATTGTGTTGAAGCCGGCCGAGCAAACGCCGCTAAGTGCGATAGAGGTTTTCAAGATTCTCGATGACGTCGGGTTTCCGGACGGCGTCGCCAATCTGGTGACAACGTCGGACCCGGGACCGGTAGGTCGGGCCTTCACCACGGATCCGCGGATTCGTAAGTTGACGTTCACTGGTTCAACCGAGGTGGGCCGGATGCTGGGGGAGGCGGCGGGCCGCTCGCTGAAGAGAGTTTCGATGGAGCTTGGCGGCCACGCACCGTTCGTCGTGTTCCCCGATGCTGATCCGGTGCATGCTGCCAAAGGTGCATCACTGGTCAAGTTCTTGAATACCGGTCAGGCCTGCATCAGCCCAAACCGGATATACGTGCATCGTTCAATTGTTGACGAGTTCACCTCGGTGCTGGCCGATCGGGTTGGGAAGTTGGTGGCCGGCAACGGTCTAGAAGAGGGGGTCTCGATAGGGCCTCTGGTGGACGCACCAGCCCTAGAGAAAGTTGAACGCCAGGTTGTCGACGCCGTAAACAAGGGCGCCGAACTTGTCACGGGTGGCAGCCGCCTCACGGAGGAAGGCCTGAATGACGGCTACTTCTATGCGCCGACTGTGTTGTCAGAGGTCGATACGGGAATGGCCATCTATAGGGAGGAGACCTTCGGCCCGATTGCGCCGATCATCCCGTTTGATGACGAAGCCTCGGTTCTGGAACTGGCCAACGACACCAGCTACGGTCTCGCGGCCTACGTCTATACGAATGATCTGTCCACCGCCATGCGTATGTTCGAAGGTCTCCGATTCGGCATCATCGGCATAAATGACATCAACCCCACTGCCGCCGCGGCTCCCTTCGGAGGCATGGGTGACAGTGGCCTCGGCCGCGAAGGTGGCCGCGAAGGCCTGGCCGAGTATCTCGAAACCAAACTCGGCGGCTTCTCGATCTAAGACCGAAGGCGCCGGATTCAGCCCGCTACGCTCAACGACCGATCGAGGCAGCTGACTGGAGAAGGACGGATCGTGGCCGGACACGTGCTGTGCACCAACGGGAGTTCGATGATGGCTTTCCCTCGTATTCATGAAGACCCGATCGAGCAGTTGTCGGGGTCCTTTGGCAGGATGGATGGCGAGCGTCTGTTTGCGTTCATTCTCTGGGCGATACCGGGCGACGCCAGCTTCGACGACGGCGGAAAGGCCGTTCTTGAATCGCCGATCTACATCCAGTGCGCCGGCCGCGCAGATGCCCTCACCGTCGAAATGCGTGAAATCGGCGAAGCCGGTCGCATCAGGCATTACGTACTTGGTCGGTCCGCTGAGGTTCAGGGAAACTGCGATATCACCATCACCTGGCAACGGGCTTCGACCTCGATCTATCACAATGAGAAGTGGTCGGCCGAGTCAGCGGTCGGACTGTTCATCTCGTACTGGAAAACGGGAACGGTGCCTCCAGATGTCAGCCGCCGACAGATCGACGTCGGAACCTGACGATCGAGTCGCGATACCACCCACCGACTCGACAGTTGAAACCCTCAATGTGCTTAGGATCCCCGCGATGGATGACATTGACTTCAACCGCAGCGACGAGCAAATCATGCTCGTCGAATCGGCCAGCCAGTTCCTTGCGGACAAACTGCCGCTCGAGCGGGTGCGGGAGATCATGGAATCGGAGACCGGATTCGATCAGGCGATCTGGGACGAAACTGCAGCGCAGGGCTGGCAGGCCATGCACATCCCCGAGCGATACGGGGGTGCTGGTTTCTCCGTGGGCGAGACGTTCTTACTCATCGAAGAAATGGGACGGTCGCTGGCACCGCTGCCATTCTTGGGATCTGCGATCCTGGCCACGTCAGCGATTCTCGAGGCCGGCAGTGAAGTGCAGAAATCGCGGTTTCTCCCTGGCCTCGCCGACGGTACAACGAAAGCGGCATTAGCAGTCCTCGAGTCGGCCGGATCCTGGTCGCCCGCCACGATCCACGGAACCGCAGCTTTTGACGGCGACGCATGGTCAATCTCTGCCGAGAAACCATATGTCATCGACGGTACCGCGGCCGACTTCTTTGTGGTTGCGGCTAAACATGATGACCAGGTGAGTTTGTTCGTTGTGCCTGCAGACCAGGCGGTTGTGACGCCCCGGGTGAGCCTCGATTCGACGCGTCGGATAGCTTCGGTCTCATTCAACAGAGCACAGGTCCCGGCCGATTCCCTGCTGGGTCCGCCCGGATCAGGTTGGTCAACGGTCGAGCGGGTTCGCGCAATCGGCAGCGTGGCGATTGCCTACGAGGCCGTTGGAGGAGCTCAAGCGGTTTTAGACATGTCGGTTGCCTACGCCAAAGAACGCGTGCAGTTTGGTCGCAAGATCGGGTCATTTCAGGCGGTCAAGCACATGTGCGCCGACAACCTCGTGGCGCTTGAATCTGCGAAATCCTTGACGTACTACGCAGGATGGGCTGCGGCTCACGACTCGGGCGAGTTGGCCCTGATGGCACCGTCCGCCAAGTCCTATGCGACCTCGACGTACTTCAAGGCGGCGGGCGACAACATTCAGATCCTTGGTGGGATCGGCTTCACCTGGGAGCACGATGCTCATCTGTTCTTCAAACGCGCAACGTCGCTGGAAGTGATGCTTGGAACCGGTTCTGAGCAGCGAACGCTGCTCGCTGAGAGACTCGACGTCTAACGGGTTTACTCCGAAGGTGTCTCTTCCGACAGCTCTTCCTGCGTTGGGACCGGAGTGGCCTGGCCTGGGCTCAACTCTCCAAGGTTTACGCCCGCGGCGAGAAGAGGCATGATCACATCCAGGTCGACCGATCCGGCTCCGGAGACGCGCGTAGCCAGCGTGCCGTCCGCATTGACGAATGCCCACCCGGGGAAGGGGAGGCCGCCAAATGCGAGGCCAACAGATGAATCCTGGTCGTCCAGGAGCGTTGGTTGCGTCCAACCCTCGGTTATGAGCCAATCCGAAGGCGGGTAGTTGGTTCTGAGCCTCGAGATCGCAGTCGCAACGCCAATCAGCTCAACATTCTCTGGTATCTCGTTGGTCTCGAGCCAGTCAACGAGCACGGGGATCTCTGCTTGACAGTTGGGGCACCAGTGGGCCAGGAAGACAATGGCCTTGGCTTTGCCATTGTTGGCAATCGAGACGGGTTGACCATCGATACCGATCCCCGACGCCTCGGGAATCACCTGACCGGCGGCCGGTTCGAAACCTTGCGAGTACGGAGCAAGAGGCTCGCCGGTGACGGTGACCTCGGCTTGTGAATCTGCGAGATCGTCTGCGGTGTCGCTGACGCCGTTCAACACGACGACGATGATGCCGATCATCACGATCGCGCCGATCGACCAGAGGAGAATGGTTTTGAGTTTGTCGTCCATGAGTGCGCCAGGTTAGGTCGTCGTAGAGGTTACGACGAGGTTTCGAGAGATTCGTCGAAGGCCTTGATCTGGTCCGCAATTTGCGTCAGGGCTTCGGATGAAAGGCCGTTGGCTCTCAAAAGAACCGATCCGTCCTTGTCGAGAAATACCCAGTAGGGGAATGCTTGCAGCCCATACGCCATGGAAATGTCGGACTCGAGCGAGTCTTCGATGACGGGCACCGGCCACTGTTCTCGTGTTAGCCATTCTTTCGGAGGCCAGTTGGGGCGGTCAGAACGCTCGCCGGTCGAAACCGAAACGATCTCAATTTCGTCGCCGAGGTCGTAGGTGGCGAGCCAGTCTCGCACCTCAGGTACTTCTTCCTGACAGTGGGAGCACCAATGGGCCAGGAAGACGATCATCTTGTACGTTTCGCCGTCGTGATCGATGGTCACCGGAGTTCCGTCGAACGAAGTTGCTTCGACTCGAGGAGCCGGGAGGCCTATCGCCTGGTCATTGTTGGGCTCGAACATCGGCAGTTCATTTCCCGAAATTTCGATTTGTTCGCCGATCACAATGGGTGGGGCGGTGGTTGTAGACGAGGTTTCGGAGGCTGGGCCGGAGGTGGTGGTCGGAGTGAGTGTCGTGGTGGGGAGTGACTCGGCCGGTGTTTCGCTGCAGGCGGTCACCGCCATCGCCGATACGACCACGGATCCTATGAGTTTGAGGGTTTTGCGATCCACAGAAGTACTCCGATCAGGGCGAAGGCGCTGAACGCCAGGTAGGGGATCGAGATGAACCCCAGCCTCCAGATATATGCAGCCGAGCAGGGTACATCTATCGAACAACTACCCCCTTCCAGTTCAGGATGACGCTGTAGCCAATAGTGCTGCACCGAGATTCCGGCTCCGATCAACGCGGCGTAGAGGCCGATGATCCGCGCCCACCCGCCGGCCTTGCGCCACGCGGCTCCCAGCAGCAGCACAGCCAATGGATACATGAAATAGCGTTGCCACCAGCACAACCTGCATGGTTCGAATCCGACCATCTCCGAATACAGGAGGCTTCCCACCGTTGCCGTGAGAGCCACGACCCCCGCCAGCCAGATGCCGTTGGCACGGAACGATTCGATCCACTCCGCAGCGCCTCCTGCGGCCATCGAACGCATCTTCAGTACAACGAGAGCCACCGTTGCCAGGTTTGCAAAAAGGGCCAGGATGACGGTCAGGTTCACGAACCAGTCGAATTGCATGCGGCCAGCCTATGTGAAGGTCACAAGTGGCGATGAGACCGGGGACTACGGCAGTTGCGTGCCAAGGTTGCCAGACGGCATCAACCGAGAAGTTCGTCTTCTATCCGGTCGAGCACCGGTTCGAGAATGCTTGATTCGCAAGGGTGATTTGCCGCCACGACTGCGCGTTCTTCATCCTGCAGCTCGTGCAGAGAATCGAGCTCGCCGGCAGTCAATTCTTTGATACTTCGATCCTGGGTGATCGAGTCGTATCGGGCCTGGAGATCGAAGTCGATGTCGTCAGGGTGGCGATACACGAATCCTGCATCCGCCATGCACGCAGACCACGCTGTCAAGGCCTCGACGGCACGCAGATCCTGGAGGACGTAGGCGTCGGCCGGATTGAAGTAGGTCGTTGAGGTCTCGTCCTCACTGAAGAACTCGTCAACTGCGGCTCGGGTGCATCCCCCGGTTCGTGCAAAATTCTCGGATTCGAGCGCAAATGCGAAGGTAGCCGTCAGGTCTGATCCCCACAGGGTCCGTTCATAGGCCACCCGGTCTGGCTCGCTCAAGCTGTCGAGAATGCGACGGTTCTGATCACCGAGACCGATCGTCACGATGGGCTTGTCCGGCTGGGTTGTGATGCCGTGTCCGAATTGGGATCTGTATTCGGAGCCGCTGAGACCGGGGGCCGATTTGTCGCTTGTCATCGCCGAGCGAATGGTCGAAAAGTCGACTGGGATGTACTCGAATCCAGCCGCGGCCATACACGTGCCGATGTACGTTTCGACATCTTCGATCCGGCTGGTGAGCTCGGACATTGACAGCCCAAATTCCTCTGTACCGAACGATCTGCCACGTGCATCGTTGAAGGCGTTGCGGGCCCGATCGACGGCAGACGTGTAGGCATCCTCGACTGCACGTGGCATCGAGTCCCCGTCGGTCGTTTCCGCAGTCGTTTCTGACGCCGGTGAGGATGTTGTATCCAACACTTGAGAATCCGCCAGGGCACCTACCGAATTTGCAGCCTCGGGAATCGTGATCGTGCCTCCGCTGCAGGCTGTCAGCGTGATCGCCATAATCAGCGTCGGCATGATTGACCTTGGCAACATCATCCGCTCACAGGTGCGCCAAAGATCTCGACCTCTACGGTCCTTACCGCCTCATCGACCGGAGCTTGACATTCGAGGTCTCTGAGAGCGACCGCGATCTCATCAGCCTGGAGCTCGGTAAGTGCGTCGAGGCGGGTTCCGGTGAGCTCGTCTGGATCGTCATCTCCGACGATGATGTCGTATTGCTCTTCGTACTCATCGATGATTTCATCCTGGTCAAGGTATTCGTAGCCCTCTTCGGACATGCAGTCGATCCACTGCTGTTCGGCCAGCTGAACCCGGGGGTCGCTTTCGACAAGCACGTCTTTCGGGTTTACGAAGGTGCCAGTACGCATCTCTTCGGGGAACACCTCGTCGATTGCCTTCTTCGTGCAACCGCCGGTCGACGTGAAATCTTCGTCGTCGATGGTGATAGCGAATGTGGCGTCGGTGTCGTCCCCGAACAACGTTCGATCGTACGCAGCCTGATCCGCAGGCGGCAGATCTGCATAGATGCGCAAGTTCTGCGGGCCAAGGCCCACATCCCGTGCCGGAAAGTCCGATCGCGTCGATATCCCGTACCCCCACAGAGTCTTGAATTCCAGGCGTGATGTCGTCGGATCGGCCCGGAGCCAGTCCTCGACGGCGAGGAAAGCTGTCACATCAACCGGCACGTACTCGAATCCGGCTTCGTTCATGCAAAGCGATATCAGCTTCTCGGTGGTCTCGACATTCGCTGCAAACTCGGCGTCGGTGAGACCGAAGGCTTGAACGCCGGGCAGGTTTGCGGCTGATCCGTCCAACGCCCTCGGTGCGGTGTCTGGCGACGAGCTAGATCCGCACCCGGCGGCGACCAACGTCACGGCGAGCAGGAGGACAACCAATCGGGATCTCATCAAACGGTCCTTTTGTTGAGGTAACTATGCGAAAGCTTCTAGATACCTGGCCGTACCTGACTACTTACTGACATATGGCTGAATGGAGTCAGCCTCCAGTCAGGTCTGCTCAGCGAGAGTCCGCATATGAAACGAAACCGGCTGGTCGGGGTTGTGATGGTGTCGATGGTCGTGGCCGCAGGCGCCGGATGGCTGGCAGGTTCGCAGATTCAGTCACCCGCCGAGGCCGCCGCTCAGACGGCGGCGCCGGTGCCGTCGCCGATTCTCGTACCAGCCGAAATGAGGGAGCTTTCCACCGATATCGTCACACGGGGAGTGGGTCGGTTCGGTTCGCCGCATACGGTGTCTCTAGCCCCATCTGCCCTCAAACCTGACCGTGGGATCGTCACCTCAATCGCTGACGAAGCAACCGAACTCAATCTCGGTGATGTTGCGGCAACCGTGTCGGGCCGGCCGGTTTTCGTACTGAGCGGCGACGTGCCCTCATATCGAGACCTGGGACCGGGGGTGGTCGGCGTTGATGTCATGCAGCTCGAGCAGAGTTTGCACGACCTCGGATTAGATCCAGGTCCGGTCGATGGCACCTACGACAGTCAGACCGGGGCTGCGGTCGCCGGGTTGTACCAGACCGGCGGGTATGAGCCTGTCGTTGTGACCTCTCGTACACCCGACCTTCAGCCGTTGTTTACGGCGCTGGTTGAGGGAGCAGACTTCGGAGCCGGGATCCTCCTGCCGGCTGACGAGATCATCTACGTCTCATCTCCACCCGTACGTCTCTCGGAAGTACTCAAAGAGCCAGGCGTATCCGGCGAAGGCGACCTTCTGGCGCTCACCGACGCGAACATCGCGATCGATTCTTCGGTGCCGATCGAGAGCGCCGGACTGGTCACCGAGGGCATGAAGGTCCTCATCGATGAGCCCGACCTCGGTATTACCGGGGAAGGAACAATCTCTTTTGTCGCGGCGGGCCCTGGCACCAACGATATCGACGGTTTTCATGTGTACTTCGAGGTCACCGTTCCCGACTGACAACCGAATCTGGTCAACGCTTCGGTTCGGCTCACGATCCCGACCGAATCGACAGGTGGAGCCGTGCTTGCTGTGCCCGTCAGCGCTTTGGCCCTCGGAGCCGATGGTACATCGC
>JABDOU010000042.1 GCA_013043085.1 Acidimicrobiia bacterium | reverse complement strand
ATCTGTGAGGTAGGTGGGTGGGGCCACGCCCACCGCAGTTCTGAGATCACGACACCTGTACGGTGGGTGCCAGGATGGGGGCTTTCTAAGGCTATTACCGATTCATACTCGGCGAACCGCCGTGCATAATTTTGCGGCACCTACCCACAGTTGGCCCTCTATTCATCGGTGGTTAATCGTGATTTCCATCCTCGTGGTCGACGATCACCCGGCATACGGGTCGGCGGTAGTTTCGTTCCTACGTGCCGAGAAGGACCTGGTTGTCGTTGCTTTGGCCTTGGACGGTGAGGAGGCGATCGAGTTGGCTGCCGCCTGGCAGCCATCAATCGTTCTCATGGACCTCGTACTCTCCGGCATGAGCGGGTTGTCCGCGACTCGACGAATACTTTCAACTTCGCCCGGGTCCCGGGTCATCATCCTTTCTCTGCAATCCGGACATCACTTGATGATGGAAGCCATGAGGGCGGGGGCGGCCGGTTATGTCAGCAAGGAACAGGCTCCTCAGCACATCGTGAAGGCGATTCGAGAAGTCGATCGCGGCCACCGTTTCTTCCCGGCGCCCGTTGACCTCACGTAGCGAGTCGGCTCGCAGCCGGTAGGGCCGAATCGAACCCAATCTCAGCAATGTTCCGATGGTGTCGCGGTGTGGGTTTTGTACCGTTTTGGGACCGATAGATACCTGTTCTAGATACCTGTTCGCGGTTGCCCGGAAGGTAAGCCAGTACGGGCAGGAGAGGTCTGGGGCAGGAGAGGTCTGAGCGGGCGGTCAGGCTGCCGGGAGTGGTAGGTGTTCCTGGTTGGTGTGGTGTGATCCCGTGTTGGACAGGTGTTGCTGTGTGGCCACGAGTGTGGTGACAGGAAGGCACCGGACGACACGTGTGAGACGAGCGACACGTGTGAGACGAGTGGGATTACTGGGACGGCTGGGACGAGGCGGACGAGGCGGACGAACGGAATGTGGGCCATGCGATTTTGTGAGGGGCAAACAACAGCAGCGGTGACGGGCGAACCAGATCGAACCGGGGGGCGGTCATGATTGATCCTTCTGCCCATCAGGTAGCTCGTGGTTCTGAGTTGGCGGCCAGCAATGAGTTGGCGGCGGGCAATGAGTTGGCGGCGGGCAATGACGGGTTGATTCGTGAGCCGGTTTCGTTGGTGCGGTCGTTGGCTCAACCGCAGTTGGAATCGAATCGGTTGGCGTTTGAGGCACGGATGGTGCAACGAGCCCAACATCGACGCATCCGTGACGATGGGCTGCAACGTGGTTTTGATGTGCTGGTGGCTTCGGTGTTGTTGTTGGCAGCTGCGCCGTTGATGCTGGTTGTGTCGGTGTTGATTCTGCTTTCACGGGGACCGGTGTTGTTTCGTCAAACCCGGGTTGGTCGGTGCGGTCAACTCTTTACGTGTTTGAAGTTCCGCACCATGGTCCCTGATGCGGCAGCCACTCTTGAGAAGTTGTTGGCGACCGATCCGGTTGCCCGGGCTGCATGGGCGTCGGATTTCAAACTCGTCAACGATCCCCGCATTACCCGGGTAGGAAACTTCCTACGTAAAACCAGTCTTGATGAACTCCCCCAACTCATCAACGTTTTGCGCGGTGATATGAGCCTGGTAGGTCCCCGTCCCGTTGTTCCCGAAGAACTGGGACGATACGGCGACTACGCCCAGGTTGTTCTCCAGGTCAGACCCGGCATGACCGGCGCCTGGCAAGTCAACGGACGCAACACCACCACCTACATGCAACGCATCAAACTCGACGTCGATTACGCACTCCACCGCACCCTCACCACCGACATCGGAATCCTCTTCAAAACCATCCGAGCCGTCATCAACCCCCAACCCGACGAATCCCGATGAGCATCCACGCGTTCGTCACCGATACAACGGTTCCCACGAACGGCTCGCCATCGGACTCGTTGGCCAGACCGCAACGAAGAATCGTCCATCTGTGTACGAGATTCGCCAAGGGAGGTTCGGAACAGCGGCTCAAAGACATGATCGCCGCACTCCCCCACGATGAACACATCGTGATCATTGGACGCGACTCTGACCTTGCTGGCGCAATCGACAAACTGCCACAAGCCCGAGTGATCAAGGAGCCTGCGTTGCTTCGTTCGATTAATCCACTGCGCGACCCTCTGGCTCTGGTTCATTTGCGGCGACACATCAACGACCTCAAATGCGATATCGTCGTCACCCATCAATCGAAGGCCGGGGTACTCGGCAGACTTGCTGCAAGAGCCGCAGGCGCCCCACCGGTCGTTCACTCCCTTTCAATGGCCGATTTCGGGCCTGGATACGGTGTCATTGAGAACCGGCTCTTCCGTCTGCTCGAACGGATACTTGCAAAATGGACTTCGGCATATGCCGTGGTCGGCTCGGACCTTGCAAACCGATTCGGACAGATCGGCGTTCCCCGGGAACGCATGACCATCATTCGTTCGGCAGCGAGACTCCCTCGCACGGGAACCAGTCGGTCCGAATTGCGTAAGAACGTCGCCACCAAGTACGGCCTATCTCCAGATCGTCCATGGATCCTCTATGTAGGGAGCCTCGATCAGCGAAAGAACGTTCTCGACCTTCCCATCATGCTGCAGCAGGTCCTTCAGCTGAGCACGGGTTCGGCGCCGATGCTCATCGTCGCCGGCGCCGGTCCTCAGGAAGGCGAACTCCGGTCTCTTGTCGAAAAAATTGGGGTGCAGGATGACTGCCGGTTGCTCGGCTACGTTGCCGACCCCGGGGATCTCTTCCTGACAACCGATGCCGTTGTGCTATTGAGTAGAGCTGAAGGGCTACCCCAGGTTCTGGTGCAGGCTGCGGCTGCTGGAACACCTTTTGTGAGCACTGACATCGACGGGGCGGACGAACTGCTCGAGATGGGCGCCTCCGGCAGCGTCGTCGAGATGGGCGATATCGTGGGCGCAGCCAGAGCGCTTCTTCCATACCTCCGGTGGCCGGCGAAGAAGAACGCTGCCAGGATCGATCTCTCGTCATGGAATCCGGTGCGGGTTAGGGCCGATTATCGCGAGCTCTTCACAGCAGTCCTCAATCCCCCGAAACCGGAGA
Organism: Acidimicrobiia bacterium; assembly: GCA_013043085.1. GTDB lineage: Bacteria > Actinomycetota > Acidimicrobiia > Spongiisociales > SHLN01 > JABDOU01. Next base: position 203 of record JABDOU010000042.1, on the reverse strand, counting down.
AGAACCACGGATTTGTTGTGGCCATTGTTGGCTCTGACGGCGCAGGGAAATCAACGTTGGCCAATGCGATTGCCGACAACCGGCAGCACTTTGAAGGAACACCCGTAGTCCGGATGTATCTCGGCAGCGAAAATGGACCGGCGTCGATGGTGAGAAGACCGATGATGTGGGCCAAACGAACGGTTCTGTCCAAGACCATCCGC
>JABDOU010000031.1 GCA_013043085.1 Acidimicrobiia bacterium | reverse complement strand
ATGCGGATCAAGGTCCATTTCCGCCGCGATTTCTTCGTCGGACGGCTCACGTCCCAAATCCTGAGACAATGCTCGCTGGGTCCGAATCAACCTGTAGAGCGTTTCACCGATATGTACCGGAACCCTGATCGTACGGGACTGGTCGGCAATGGCGCGGGTGACTCCCTGTCGAATCCACCACGTTGCGTACGTCGAAAAGCGAAATCCCTTGCGGTAGTCGAACTTCTCGACCGCCCGCATGAGGCCCATGTTTCCTTCCTGGAAGAGGTCGAGAAGCGCCATGCCACGTCCAACATATTTCTTGGCAATCTTGACAACGAGACGCAGGTTGGCTTCGACAAGCCGCTCCTCGGCCCGAAGACCATTCCGGACGGCACGCTCGAGGATGACCTTCTCATCGATGCTCAAGTCCTCATCCACCAGTCGACGCTTCGCCTTCTCACCGGCTTCGCGCGCCATGGCGAGCTCAACTTCTTGCTGCGGGCTCAGAAGCGGCACCCGGCCGATCTCTCGCAAATACATCCTCACCGGATCAGAAACTGAGGCCGCCTCATCCGGAAACGTGAACTCATCCCAAACATCGGGACCGTCCTCCTCGATGCGGATACGGGCCTTCTTGAGTCGATCGAAGACAACGTCGAAAGCATCAGCAGACGCGTTGGCGTCCTCTAGCTCCTGCTGGACCTCGGCCATGGTCAGAAAGCTTCGCTGTGTGCCGCGTTCCACCAGGAGTCGAACAACCCGGTCAATCGGAACGGACGTTTTGGCAAGATCAACGACGATGCCATCTTCGTCGGATTCGACCCAGGCCCCATCTTTCAGGCTGTCTGCGATAGGACGATCCACTACCTCATCGGTGATCTTGCGATCGGCCTGCTCTCGAGCAACTTCCGGAGTGGAGTCTGGTGTGGGAGCGCCCTCTGGTGTCGTGTCACCGATCATGTACTTCTCTAACGTCGCATGGAAATGTTCAGGTTACGCCCGGGCATCCGTATCAGCCCTGGTCGCGGAGACGCTGTTTCTCCTGTTCTAAAGCTAACAAGGCCTTGAACTGCTGTGAATAGACCTCTGGTTGTCCATCGGGATCGATCCGATCAAGCGAGGCCCTGGCCGCAGTCAGTCGGTCGTCGAGATCGAATAGGCGCAAGCGATTCAAGAGGTCAGCGGCATCCGGCAGTGGTCGGCGTTCCATCGCAATGCTGCGGAGGAATTGTGAGCGTTCGTCCTCGCCATCGCCGATCACCGATCCCAGATCGGGTTTGCTTCGCTCATCGAGCGCCTCAATGCGGGGCCGGAGATAGGCGTACGCCTCGGCCAGCAGATCCGTGCCAAACAGGTTCGTGACGTCCGTTGCTCTCACTAGAGGATCGTTGGCCATGAGCAGCCGCAGAACGCCTGCCTCTGCCTTCGAGCGGCCGGTGGTGAGTTCGAAGGAGGCTGCCTTACCATTTGTCGCAGCCGGTGTGCCGGCCGACTTTGATGATCTTCCGACCGCGCGCACAGCATCGGTGACCACTGAGAGATCAACCCCGGTCCTCCTCGAAACCAGCACTGCGTACTCGTGGCGCACAACCTGGTCAGGATGACGAGCAATGATTTCGGCGCTACGCCGGATGGCCCGCCCACGTGCTTCGGGTTCCGCCAAATTGTGATCTGCCAGTTCGCGGTCGAGGCGAAATTGAATCAACGGGATCGATTTATCGATGGCGAGCTGAACTTCATCGATCCGTCCCTCTTGCACGAGGTCGGCGGGGTCACCACCTCCCGGCATGAGAGCCATTCGCAAATCCAGGTTCACCGGATTATCGAGTTCGAATCCCCGGAGAGCCGCCCCGGTCCCGGCCTCATCGGCATCGAAGGCGAGCACGACTCTTTCGGTGAAGCGGCGCAGGAGCTCCAGGTGTCGTTCGCCAAATGCAGTGCCGCACGTGGCGACGGCCACTGGTCGATCGGCGGCATGCATAGCAATCACATCGGTATAACCCTCGACAATCACCGCCTCGCCCGATCGCACGATCTCGCCTTTCGCCCAGTTCAAGCCATAGAGGAGCCGGGATTTCTGATATACAGGGCTCTCCGACGAGTTGAGATACTTCGGACCGTCGCCATCGAGTAGCCGGGCTCCGAAGCCGACCGCGTCTCCCCTTACATCGAAAATCGGGAACATCACACGACCCCGGAACCGGTCGATGAGTCGGCCCTGCCTGCTTTTCATGCCGAGGCTCGCTGCCACCACTACCGATTCCTTCACCCCAAGCTTCGAGAGATGAGATACCAGGGCTGAGGGACTGGCGGGGCTGAAACCGAGTCCGAATTCCTCGACAACATCGAGGTCGTATCCCCGGCCACGTAAGTAGGACCGTGCGGAACCGGCATCGGGACCTTGCTTGAGCCGGTCGTGATAGAACGTGACGGCGGATGCGATCGCTTCGAGAATGGCCTCTCGCTCGCTTCGTCGCTGCTTGTCCTTGGGGTCGAGTTTGAGCGTGATGCCTGCTCGCCGGGCGAGCAACTCGAGGGCTTCGGTGAAGTTGAGACTCTGAGAAGCCTGCACGAACTTGAACACGTCGCCCGACTCGCTGCACCCGAAGCAGTTGTACAGTCCCTTGACCCCATCAACCGACATCGAGGCTGTCTTTTCGCCGTGAAACGGGCACACGGCCATCGACGATCGCCCCGTCCGTCGGATCTTGGTGACCTCTCCCACCAGCTCGACCAGATCGGTCGCAGCCCGCACACGCTCGATATCGTCACGTGCATAACCCATACAGCGAGTGTACTTGCCCGGCTGCTTGGCTCTGAAGGCGATGGCGTCGGTTCAGGCGAGCTGATCGAGAATGAGTTCGATGTCCTCGATAGTCGTTGCGGGGTTCACGATCGCAAGGCGCAGCATCGTTTCTCCCTCAAACACCGACGGAAGTACGAACGCTATTCCCTCGGCGAGCATCCTCTCGCTCCACGCTTG
>JABDOU010000020.1 GCA_013043085.1 Acidimicrobiia bacterium | reverse complement strand
GCCTCACACACCAGAGGGTGAATCTGGATTGCTTTGCCTTCAACCAGAACCGGCTCGAACGCCTGAATTCCCAAGCGGTGGAGCGTCGGTGCCCGGTTCAGGAACACCGGGTGCTCCTGAATGACCTCGGCAAGCACGTCCCATACCTGCGCGCGAGACCGCTCGACCATCCGCTTGGCAGATTTGATGTTCTGCGCGAGCTCCAGATCGACCAACCGCTTCATGACGAACGGCTTGAACAGCTCGAGTGCCATCTTCTTGGGAAGTCCGCACTGGTGGAGCCGCAACTGCGGGCCCACAACGATCACGGATCGACCCGAGTAGTCGACGCGCTTTCCGAGCAAGTTCTGACGGAAACGCCCCTGCTTGCCCTTCAGCATGTCCGAAAGTGACTTGAGCGGGCGGTTGCCCGGTCCGGTCACCGCACGGCCACGACGACCGTTGTCGAACAAGGCATCCACGGCCTCCTGCAACATCCGCTTCTCGTTGTTGACGATGATCTCGGGGGCACCGAGGTCGAGTAGTCGCTTGAGACGGTTGTTGCGGTTGATGACACGTCGATAGAGGTCGTTGAGGTCGCTCGTTGCGAACCGACCACCGTCGAGCTGCACCATTGGTCGGAGATCGGGTGGAATGACCGGCACGACCTCGAGGATCAGCGACATCGGTGAGTTCTTGGCCTCGTGAAACGGCGTTATGACCTTGAGTCGCTTGGTTGCCCTGGTACGGCGCTGTGCCGACTTGGCGTCGAGATCTTCTCGCAGCTGATTGATCTCGGCATCGAGATCGAGTCTGCTCAACAGATCGCGCACAGCTTCGGCGCCCATTCCGCCTGTGAAATAGTCGGCGTAGCGTTCCCAGATCTCACGCCACAGTGCCTCGGACTCGATGATGTCTTTGGGCTTCAGCGTCCGGAAGGTGTCATACGCCTCCTGGATCAGTTCGCTCTCGAGCTCGGAACGCTCGCGACGGTCTTTGATCTCGCGTTCGACTTCACGCCGCCGCTGGTTGATCTCGGCAGTTTTGGCCCCGCCCTCTTCCATCTCTTTGAGCTCCATCTCGAGCCGCTCGAGACGCGCGGTGTTCCAAGCATCGAACTCTTCGGCTACTGCCGCCTTCTCGATGTCAACAGCACCCTCGAACTCTTTGAGATCTTTCTCTCGCGCCTCAGGGTCAACCGAGGTGATGAGGTAGGCCGCGAAATAGATGATCTTCTCGAGATCTTTTGGCGACATGTCGAGCAGATACCCCAACCGGCTCGGCACACCCTTGAAATACCAGATGTGGGTGACCGGAGCGGCCAACTCGATGTGGCCCATACGCTCACGCCGAACCTTGGACCGCGTGACCTCTACGCCACAGCGCTCACAGACCACGCCACGAAAACGCACACGCTTGTATTTACCGCAGTAGCACTCCCAGTCCCTTGTTGGACCGAAGATGCGCTCATCGAACAAGCCCTCCTTTTCGGGCTTGAGCGTCCGGTAATTGATCGTCTCGGGCTTCTTGACCTCGCCAAACGACCACGACCGGATCTGGTCGGCGGAAGCCAGGCTGATCTTCAGTTCATCAAACATCTTTATTGCCATGTGTGACTCCTTCTCTCCGCCTGGTTACGTGGCTCGTTCGGGGCGGGAGATGTCGATCCCCAGCGCTTCTTGTGTTCGGAATACGTCCTCTTCGAGGTCCGCCAGCTCGATCTCCTCACCAGCCGACAACATCTCGACGTTGAGGCAAAGGCTCTGCATCTCTTTGACCAGAACCTTGAACGACTCCGGGATACCGGGCTCAGGAATGTTTTCGCCCTTGACGATGGCCTCGTAGACCTTGACGCGACCCGCCACGTCATCGGACTTGATGGTCAGGAGCTCCTGGAGGGCATAGGCAGCGCCGTAGGCCTCGAGAGCCCAGACCTCCATCTCACCAAATCGCTGGCCACCGAATTGAGCCTTACCACCGAGCGGCTGCTGGGTGATCATCGAGTATGGGCCGGTTGAGCGGGCATGGATCTTGTCGTCCACCAGGTGGAGAAGCTTCAAGATGTAGATATATCCGACCGTGATCGGGTTATCGAATGGATGGCCGGTTCGACCGTTGTACAGCGTCGCCTTGCCCTCCTCGTTGACGAGCTGATTGCCATCACGGTTGGGAAGCGCGGCTTTGAGCACCTCGCTGATCTCATCCTCACGGGCGCCGTCGAACACCGGCGTGGCAACCCGGCTCCAGGGCTCTACGCCGGCTGCGGCGACCCCGTCGCCCTTGTACGGCTGCCAACCCTGGGCTGCGGCCCAACCGAGATGCGTCTCGAGAACCTGCCCCAGGTTCATACGAGAAGGCACACCAAGCGGAGACAACACGATGTCGACGGGGGTTCCGTCCTCCATGAACGGCATATCTTCCTGCGGAAGGATCCGCGAGATCACGCCTTTGTTGCCGTGTCGACCGGCAAGCTTGTCGCCTTCTGAGATCTTGCGCTGCTGAGCAACGTAGACCCGGACGAGCTGATTCATGCCGGGAGGTAGATCGTCGCCTTCTTCGCGACGGAACACCTTGACATCGATGACCTTGCCCGACTCACCGTGCGGCACGCGCAACGAGGTGTCTCGCACCTCACGAGCCTTCTCACCGAAGATCGCCCGCAGGAGGCGCTCTTCGGGTGTGAGTTCGGTTTCACCCTTCGGGGTGACCTTGCCGACGAGGTAGTCGCCAGGGCCAACCTCGGCTCCGATACGGATGATGCCTTCGTCGTCGAGATCGCGAAGCACTTCTTCGGCGACATTCGGAATATCACGCGTGATCTCCTCGGCACCCAGTTTGGTATCGCGAGCCTCGATCTCGTGCTCTTCGATATGAATCGAAGTCAGCACGTCGTTTTTGACCAGATTCTCGTTGAGAATGATTGCATCCTCGAAGTTGTGACCCTCCCACGGCATGAACGCCACCAGCAGGTTCTTGCCGAGCGCCAGCTCGCCGAGGTCAGTCGAAGGACCGTCCGCAAGCACGTCGCCCGCCTTGACCTTGTCGCCCTCGATGACAACTGCTTTCTGATTGAGGTTGGTGCCCTGGTTTGAGCGCACGAACTTCTTGAGTGGATAGCTGCGCTTGCGGTTGTTCGAGGATTCTTTGACGACCACCTCGATCCCGCTTACTTCGGTCACCTCGCCATCGGCTTCTGCGATCACCATCTCGCCAGAGTCATAGGCGGCGCGCTGTTCGACGCCGGTACCGACCAGAGGAGCTTCGGCGTGCAACAAGGGAACCGCCTGACGCTGCATGTTGGATCCCATCAGCGCCCGATTGGCGTCGTCGTGCTCGAGGAAGGGGATCAAGGACGTTGCCACGGACACAATCTGCTTAGGAGAGACGTCCATGTAATCGACATCGGTCGACTTGACGTAATCGACCTCGCCACCACGCCGGCGTACCAGCACGCGGGGATTGACGTAGGAGCCGTCTTCGTTGACCTCGGCATTTGCCTGGGCAATGACGTAGTTCTCTTCTTCGGACGCAGTGAGGTACTCCACCTTCTTGGTGACCTTGCCGTTTTCGACCTTGCGGTAGGGCGTCTCGATGAAACCGAACCGGTTGACCTTGGCATAGGTGGCCAGAGAACCGATCAGGCCGATGTTTGGACCTTCCGGAGTCTCGATCGGACACATGCGACCGTAGTGAGATGAGTGAACATCTCGTACCTCGAAGCCTGCCCGCTCGCGGCTGAGGCCACCCGGGCCGAGTGCAGACAGACGCCGACGATGAGTCAAACCGGCCAGCGGGTTTGGCTGGTCCATGAACTGGCTGAGCTGACTGGTTCCGAAGAACTCCTTGATAGATGCCACAACCGGGCGGATGTTGATGAGGCTCTGGGGCGTAATCACCTCAGGATCCTGAGTCGTCATCCGCTCGCGGACAACACGCTCGAGGCGGGTCAGCCCAACCCGAATCTGGTTCTGGATGAGCTCTCCGACGGTGCGGATGCGGCGATTACCGAAGTGATCGATGTCGTCGGTCCGGTACCCGTCGGTGCGGGCATGGAGGTTGACCAGGTAACGGATGGCATCGAGCATGTCATCGGTGGACAGCAAGCCGTCAACCTCGCGGTCGTACTTGCTGAGATCGACATCGCGGCCAAACTTGGTGTCCAGCTTGTACCGACCAACCCGGGTGAGGTCGTAGCGCTTCGTATTGAAAAACAGCGTGTTGATCAAACCTCGCGCAGACTCAACCGTCGTCAGCTCACCAGGGCGGAGTTTCCGATAGAGATCGAGCAGTGCTTCGTCCCGGTTATCGGTGGGATCCTTCTCGAGGGTGTTGATGATCGACTCCGAATTGTCGAAGAGCGCAAGAATCTCTTCGTCGGTTTCGGCGATCCCGAGCGCCCGCAAGAAGGTCGTCACATATTGACGACGCTTGCGATCGACGCGTACGCCGATCGTGTCCTTTTTGTCTGCATCAAATTCGAGCCATGCTCCCCGGCCCGGGATGAGCTTGGCGGAATAGACATCTCTGTCGGAAGCCTTATCGATGCTGGAGTCGAAATAGACGCCTGGCGATCGGACCAGCTGGCTCACAACGACGCGCTCGGTGCCGTTGACGATGAAGGTGCCGTTTGCGGTCATCATCGGGAAATCCCCGAGGAAGACCTGCTGTTCTTTGATCTCGCCGGTGTTCTTGTTCATGAATCGCGCGGTCACGAACAGTGCCTGTGAGTAGTTGGCATCACGCTCTTTGGCATCTGCGATCGACAGGGCGGGCTCGCCGAACCAGTGATCGCTCAAATCGAGCGCGAGTGTTCCTGTGAAGTCCTCGATCGGGAAGATCTCTGCGAACAGCTGTTGCAGTCCCTCGTCCAGAAACCACTGGAACGATTCATGCTGAACAGACAGCAAATCCGGAAGCGGTTGAACTTCCGGGATCTTTGCGAACGAAAGGCGGGTGGCAGTGCGCGATGGTGCCAAGAGGGGTCCTCTCTACGTTGTTTAGTTGTGGAGTTCGTGAATGGGCCGTCCGCAATGGCCGCGTTGAAACGGCTTACGCACGGACATCGGATCGGATGAACAGAACAACAAAGTGCTCAAATATATCGAACCAGCAATCAAGAACTAGTGGGCTGAACAGGGCGGATACGGCATTGGTTGGAACGGGCTTGGGCGGGCGAACTGCAAGCATAACAGCATCTTCCGTAAAACGGAAGAAAACACGGGTAACCGGCCCCGGATGTAGTTGGTGATGGGCGCCTGCCTCCGGACGAATTCTCGCCAGGTGGCTGTCGCTTGTCGGGGATATGTGGTCCCGCGACCATCATACGTCCCCGCC
>JABDOU010000019.1 GCA_013043085.1 Acidimicrobiia bacterium | reverse complement strand
AGTTCAGCGCTGATCATGAGCGCCGGATGCCGGATGATTGGATCGAGATCCCGGGATTGCTCCCAATTCATGTCCATGCTTCGGTAGTAGTTGAGCCCGCCGCGGAAGCCGGTGCGCTCGTATGTCTCGATGTAGACATCAAGATCTTCTTCGGACATCACGATATGGCCGGAGCCAGGCCCCCGCTCGAACGCTGATTTGAGATCAACGGGTTTGCCGCTCTCCACGAACGCCCTGGCAGCGTCAGCAGAGGCCGGAGACCGGAACATCGTCCGGAAGAAACGTTCCACGTCTCCTTCGAACAACTCCTCGGCCGCTCCCGGTTCTTGAAAGTGCACCCAATAGTGATTGTCGCCGTGCCGCCTGCGCTGGATTGAGATCGGCGGGACAGGCGCGACCGGATAATGAGGCGTGTTGAGGGAGACAACCCCTCTCACCTGATCTGGATACCGTTGGGTAACTCCCCACACGACGGCGCCGCCCCAGTCATGGCCGACGAATACCGCCGAGGGGAGGTCGAGTGCTTCCAGCAATCCGATGAGATCAGCCGAGATGTCGCCGACGCTATAGCCGCTGTCCGGAGCGTCCGATCCTCCAAAGCCGCGAAGGTCGGGGGCGATGGTTCGATAGCCGGCCGCGTTGAGAGCCGGGATTTGATTGGACCACGAGTACGCCAACTCGGGCCAACCGTGACACAACATCACGGCCGGTCCCTCGCCGCTGATCGCCACCCCCAATTCGATCCCGTTTGTACGAAGGCGATGCATATCCATATACGCATCCTAAAAAGTAGCGGTCAGCTCTTCATAGACTCGTCGTGATGAATCGGATTGCCATCGTGCTCCTCCTTGCGTTGGGAGCTGCCGCGTGCGGAGGCCAGGCCGAACAGCCCGGCTCTGCAGCCGGTAGCCGCTTGGCAGGACAAGCGGAACTTGCGCCGGATTTTTCGCTCAGTCTCGATGATGGTTCCAGGTTCGTGTTGTCTGAAGCAACCAGTCCGACGTATCTCGTGTTCTGGGCCGAATGGTGAAGTGTGTGTCGAAGAGAACTCCCGGTGGTCAATCGGGTGACGGCTGAACATCGGGGCGAGATCAACGTGATCGCAGTTGCAGGTCGATCATCACGTGAGAGGTCGATGCTTTCGGCTGAAGCATTCTTCGACGATCACGTCCAATGGGCGTACGACGAAGAACTCTGGCAAACCTATGGCATCCTCGGCCAACCGATCACCGTCTTGATCAATGCCGATCGCTCGTTTGCCGGAGACTGCGACTCGCTCGCTTCATGCTCGGTATACGGGTTCTCCGGCGAGGAGGGTGTTCGGGAAAATGTCGCACGCCTGTTGGGCTAACCCGACAACTGTCAAGCCAGGAGCGCTCGACGCCAGCCCCGCACCGAATTGACGAGCCCGATCATCTCGCTGGACAATAGATCTTCTCGCCTGAGGACGCGTTCGACGATCTGACCTTGCTCGAGTAGGTGCTGTCGATACACGCCGGGGAGGCAACCCGATTCGAGCGGTGGTGTGAACCAGATCCCGTCGAGCAATAGCACAACATTCGAGATCGTGCTCTCCGTGATTTCCCCGTAGGCGTTGGTCAGGAGCGCCTCCTGGCTCGTGACCTCAGACATGGCCAACTCGTAGGTCGTCCTATCGGTGGTCTTGTGAAACAGCATGCGGTCGTGCGGTTGCACGGCTGTGCCTGCGAGTTCGACCGTGACTTCGTCGGCGTCCTGAATGCCCGTCGCAAACCGTGGGAGTGCTCCAGACGCGGTTGCGAGGACGCCGCCATCAGCTGCCAGCTCGAGGCGTACCCGGGTTGGCGCCGTGAGCTCGCGTGAAACGCTCTTGAGCGCCATCTCGAGGTCGGGGCGGGTGCAAGGGAACTCGAAGTAGGCCGCGGAAGAGCAAAGCCGGTTCAGGTGACGATCGAGAAAGAGATACTCGTGATCCCATCGAAGGGTTTCGAAGAGACCGAAATCGCGCTTGACTCCGTCGAGCACTGCGGTCTTCCATAAGGCTTCCTGGTATTCGCCTGCCGATGTCGAGTCCCATGTGATCCCACCGCCGACACCAAACTCAGCAATGCTGGTTGCGGCATCAATGGTCACCGTCCGAATCGCGACATTGAATTCGGCATCCAGACCTTCGTCGGATGGGCTGACGAGGCCGATCGCTCCGCAGTAGACGCCTCTCGGGTCCAGCTCGAGCTCGTCGATGATTTCGGTGGTCCTGGCCTTGGGGGCTCCCGTGATGGAACCCGAAGGGAATAGTCCCGTGAATACATCTCGCAATCTGGTGTTGGATCCGAGCTCCGCCCTGATCGTTGACGTCAGTTGCCACACCGTCTCGTAACGCTCCAACTCAAAGAGTGGTGCTGCTGTGACGGTTCCGACTCTTGCCAGCTTTCCGACATCATTTCGGAGGAGATCTACGA
>JABDOU010000012.1 GCA_013043085.1 Acidimicrobiia bacterium | reverse complement strand
GGACGCGATGCTCGCGGGTATGGACCCGAGGGCGGATTCATCCCCGACCTCGATAGCGGATTGGTCAATGTCGTTTTGGCAAACGGTGCGCGACTGTACGTCGATCACGCCCACCCCGAATACTCGTCTCCCGAGTGCTTCGATCCGCTGGAGGCGGTGCTCTATGACAAGGCAGGCGAAGTTGTCATTGCGAGAGCCAAAGAAGGCTCGATCAATGTGTTTGAAGACGGCGAAGAGCTTCTCATTCACAAGAACAACTCAGACGGGAAATCCAACTCGTACGGAGCGCATGAGAACTACCTGTTGAGCCGTCAGGTTCCGTTCGGGGATGTGGTCAGCCATCTGCTTCCTTTCATGGTCAGTCGTCAGGTGATCACCGGCTCGGGGAAACTCAAGGCGGAGAATGGTCGCACGGCTGTGCCGTACCAGATCACGCAGCGGGCGGATTTCTTCGAGGAAGAAGTCGGCCTCGAGACCACGCTCAAGCGACCGCTCATTAATACTCGCGACGAGCCACACGGTGATCCGAGCAAGTACAGGCGTCTCCATGTGATTGTTGGCGACGCCAACATGTCGGAAGTTCAGATGCTGGTCAAGCTCGGTTCAACCGCACTCATGTTGTCCATGATCGAGGACGAGTTTCTCACCGATCCGCCGACGCTGACCGATCCGGTCAACGCGCATTGGCAGATAAGCCACGATCCGAGCCTCAAACACACGGTGGAACTCGACAACGGGGACGTCGTGACTGCATTGAACCTGCAATGGCGCATGTTCGAACAGGCCGCCAAGTATGTCGACAACAATGAGCTACCCGATAGTTACGGGATGGTTATTGCCGAGTGGGAGGCGTTACTGACCGACCTCGAGTCCGATCCGTTGCTGACTGCGGATCGCCTCGATTGGACTGCCAAGATGCAGCTCCTCGACCAGTATCGAGAGAGGGACGGACTCGCCTGGGACGATCCAAAGCTTTCCATGGTCGCACTCCAATATCACGAAATCGACCCCAAACGGGGCCTCCACAACAAACTCACACGAACCGGGCGAATGCGAACCCTTTTCACGCCTGAACAAATCGCAGGAGCCGTCGAACGGCCCCCGGAGAAGACCAGAGCCTATTTTCGCGGCGAATGCGTTCGTAGGTATCAGGAGTGGCTAAAAGCTGCCAACTGGGATTCACTCGTCTTCGACGTGGGCACCGACGTTCATCAGCGGATTCCCATGATGGAGCCCCTCAACGGCAACCGGGAGTTGGTCGAGGCGTTGCTCGATGCCTCACCCGATCCAAAGACTCTGATCGAAGGACTCTCGGCCTGATCGACCGGGTCTGTCCGATGCCCGGGGCATAATGTCAGCTGCGTCACGCTCACGCGCCATACTGATAGATACGTTCGTCGAGATTCGTCAAGCAGAATTCGTCAAGCAGGATCTGCACAGACCCAGGGCCAGTGAGAGAAAAGAGAAACCGGTATGACCGAACGGGAACAGAGCTCCTCGAGATCCGAGTCGAACGACGAGGTCGAGGCCGAAATCGAATCGTCTGAAACCGGCGAGGAATTGACTGAGAAGATCGATGATCTTCTCGAAGAGATCGATTCGGTGCTCGAAGAGAATGCCGAGGAATTCGTGAAGAACTACGTCCAAAAGGGCGGAGAGTGAGTTTGGATCTCCCAGGCGGATTCGAACACGACAGGCACGAATCGAGTTTTACAGATCTGCTCCGACGTGCAGGGCAGATGCCATCGTGGGACCCGGCCGCCATCGATCACGCAGGGGTGCCGGAAGCCACCACTGTGCTTGCTCTCAAGACGGCTGACGGGGTAGCAATGGTTGGAGATCGCCGAGCAACAATGGGCAATCTGATCGCCCATCGGCGGATGGACAAGGTGTTTCCTGCCGATTCACATTCTGCGGTTGCAATCGCCGGTACCGCCGGAATCGCAATGGAACTCGTCAAGCTCTTTCAGACTGAGCTGGAGCATTACGAAAAGCTTGAGGGCAATCGGCTTTCTCTCGAGGGCAAGGCGAACTACCTGGGCGCACTCGTTCGCAATCAGATGCCTCTCGCCCTACAGGGGATGGCTGTTGTACCTCTGTTCTGTGGATACGACGAAAGCGATGGGCGAGGCCGCATCTACACCTATGACGTGGTCGGCGGGAGGTACGAAGAAGTCGAATATGCGGCGACGGGTTCCGGCAGCGTTCACGCAAAGGCCTATCTCAGAGCAGTATTCCGTGACGACCTCACGAGGGAGGAGGCGGCTGCCGCCGCCATCGAGGCGATAGTGGCTGCTTCAGACGAGGACACTGCGACGGGCGGCCCCGATATCCAGCGAGGGATTTACCCGATTGTCGCCATTGTCGAAGAGAGCGGATATCACGAACTCGATGAAGCAGAAGTCGAACGCATCTCGCGTGAGGTCCTGGAGCGTCAATCATGACGATGCCGTTCTATGTCCCGCCAGAACAGCTCATGCAGGATCGGGCCGAATTCGCTCGGAAAGGCATTGCCAAGGGCAGGTCCATCCTCGCCATCGAGTATGACACGGGGATCTTGATCGTCGCCGAAAACCCCAGCCGGGCGCTCAACAAGATCGGTGAGGTGTACGACAAGATCGCCTTTGCAGGCGTCGGCAAGTACAACGAGTTCGAATCGCTTCGTGTGGCCGGCATCCGACACGCGGACGTCAAAGGTTTCAATTACGGGCGAGAGGATGTCAACGCCAAAGGACTCGCAAACGCATACGCCCAGACACTGGGGACGGTTTTCACCAATCAACCAAAGCCGTACGAGATCGAGCTCCTGATAGCCGAAGTCGGAAAGGAACCCGACGACAACCGGCTGTTTCGCATTCGCTACGACGGCACGCTCGGTGACGAGCGTGATTTCTGTGCGATCGGCGGTCAGGAAGAAGAGCTGACTGAGGTCCTACGAGACCGCTATGAGGCCGGTTTGTCGCTCGATGCTGCAATTGCGATGGCCATCGGTGCCTTCGAGGCCGTCGAGGAGCGAACCATTCCATCACACGAGTGGGAAGCCGCTGTCGTGGATCGCGGCAACGGGCGCCGATCCTTTCGGAGACTATCGGCAGACGAGATCGAAACCGCGCGCAGCAAGTCATAGCCGGAAGCAACAGAAGCATGGGGTGGCCCCCCTTGTTACGGTTCTAAGGCCGTCAGCCGCCCGGTCCGATGCCCAATCGCGACGAGGGGGTACTCTGGTCTGCATGGATCGGCGCATTTTTGGAATCGAGAACGAATACGGCGTCACCTGTACGCTGCGCGGCCAACGGCGACTATCTCCCGATGAGGTTGCCAGGTATCTCTTCCGACGGGTCGTTAGCTGGGGCCGTTCCTCGAACGTGTTTCTCGAAAACGGGGCACGGCTCTACTTGGATGTGGGCAGCCACCCCGAGTATGCCACTCCGGAGTGTGACAACGTTCTTGACGTTGTAGCCCACGACAAGGCCGGCGAACGAGTGCTGGCTGCCCTGGTCGATTCGGCCGAGAAGCGGCTCGAGGAGGAGGGCATTCGGGGAGACGTGTACCTTTTTAAGAACAACACGGACTCGGCAGGTAACTCGTACGGTTGTCACGAAAATTACCTCGTTGGCCGACAGGGTGACTTTCAGAAGATGATCGACACCATGATCCCATTCTTTGTGAGCCGCCAGGTGTTCGCGGGTGCAGGCAAATTGCTCCACACCGCACGTGGGACCGTCTACTGCCTGGCGCAGCGTGCCGAACATATCTGGGAAGGCGTTTCATCTGCGACGACCAGGAGCCGTCCGATCATCAATACCAGGGATGAACCGCATGCCGACGCAGAGCGTTATCGCCGGCTTCATGTGATTGCAGGCGATTCGAATATGAGCGAGTACACCAACTTCGTGAAGATCGGCGCCGCCCTCGCTATTTTGCAGATGCTCGAAGATGAAGTGGTGTTTCGAGATCTTTCGCTAGAAAACCCGATACGGGCGATTCGGGAGATCAGCCACGACATGACGTGCCGCCGCAAGGTTCGTCTGGCCAACGGTCGCGAGCTCTCGGCGCTCGATATGCAGTGGGAATACCTCGAGCGGGCTGTTCGATTTGGGCGAACCACTGGATTCCCTCCCCAGGTCGAGAAGGCGGTCGAGATGTGGGAATATCTCTTGACCAATCTCGAAAAGGATCCGCTTGGGCTCAAACGGGAAGTCGACTGGGTCGCCAAATACCACCTGATCGAGCAATACCGCGCCAAGCACGATCTGGCCCTGAGCTCGCCCCGGCTGTCGCTGCTCGATCTCGCCTATCACGACGTCAACCAGCAACGAGGCTTGTTCTACATCCTTCAGAACCGAGGGATGATGGATCGGGTCGTGACCGATGAGGCCATCGAAAAGGCGATGACGACAGCACCACAAACGACACGCGCCAAACTCCGGGGTGACTTCATCAAGGCTGCCAAGGCCAACAAGCGTGATTTCACCGTCGACTGGGTCCATCTCAAGCTCAACGACCAGGCACAGCGCACCGTGCTCTGCAAAGACCCTTTCAAGGCGGTTGACGAACGAGTCGAACGGCTCATCGCCAGCCTCTGAGCAGGAACCACGATCTCGTCGCGAATCGTTGGCCAGAGTGCTTCATCCATTGGTCCCGTTGACATACGCTTCCGGTCGCCGGAAAACCAGAATGCTCACGCAGAGACACCTAATCGGGACCGGATCTTGAACAAAGTCATCGAACGCATCATCAACCTCCTCGCATTTCTGTTGACGGTCGGTCGACCGGTATCGGCAGAAGAGATCAGGTTTACCGTTGCCGGCTACGACCAGCCAACGGATGAGGCGTTTCGAAGGATGTTCGAACGAGACAAGGATCTGCTCCGGGGCCTTGGCATTCCCATGAAGCTCGCTCCGACCGACCACTGGGAAGTTGAGTTTGGATATGTCGTGGATCCTGACGAGTACCAGCTCGTTGATCCCGGCCTCACGGATGAGGAGCGGGCTGCGCTCTGGCTTGCCGCCCAGGTGGTTCGGGTAGGAGGCGAACCAACCGGGCCCGAAGCCATGTTCAAGTTGGGTGGGGCACCGTCTTCGACGACAGGGGAACCGCTAGCAGCCAATCTGGGAGCCGATCTCGATACGGTCGCAGCGTTGTTCGATGCCGTGGCCCGCCACGCTCGAATTGAGTTTGGCTATCGGGACAAAACACGCAAGGTAGAACCGTACGGGTTGGCACATCGCCACGGTCACTGGTATGTCGTCGGCCGTCAGCGAGATATCGACGAAATCAGGGTCTATCGTGTCGACCGCCTCACCAAGCTGTCGGTTGGCGAAGAAGATGAGGCCTTTGAGCGACCCAAAGGATTTCGAGTCGACGAGGCGATGGTCGAACGTCCCTGGGAGGCCGGAGACGAGTCATACCAGGTCACGGTTCGGTTCGATGCAGATGTCGCCTGGTTGGCGCGTCGCGAGCTCCCGCCGGGGGCCGTGACAGAGACAGCCGATGATGGGTCAACGACAGCATCCTTTCCTGTCGCAAACCCCGCTGCTTTCATCGGATGGATCATCGGCTTCGTCGACAAGGCCGAGATCCTCGAACCGCAAGAACTTCGGGATCGTCTCGTTTCCCATATCAGCGGGGTGGCATCGCCATGACCAGTCCCAGGACCGTCAAACGGCTTCGTCGGATTCTCGGCATGCTGCCCTATGTCATCGCTCATCCCGGAGCTGACATAGCCGAGGTGATGGAGCGGTTTGACTACACCAGGGAAGCCGAACTCGTAGATGATCTCAATCTCATTTTCATGTGCGGTCTTCCGGGTTATGGGCCGGGCGATCTCATCGACGCCGACGTCGAAGAAGGAGCCGTGTGGGTGGACATGGCCGATTACTTCGCGACGCCTTCCCAATTCAGCCCCAGGGAGGCACTCGTACTGCTCGCGTCAGGGATGGCCCTCATGTCTAGTGGACAGGCACCCGAAGCCCTGCACACGGCCGTACAGAAGCTGTCATCGGCATTGTTTCCTGACGCAGAAACATCGCTCGTGGTAAACCTCGACACCGAACCGGAGCCGGTCGCAACTCTGCGAAAGGCAATCTCTGATCGGCAGCCGGTCGAGCTTGTGTATAGCAAGGTCAGCACGGGAGAGACCACTACCCGTGTTGTCGAGCCATGGTCCGTATTCAGTACACTCGGCAACTGGTACGTCGTCGGCCATTGCCGAAACGCAGATGACAAGAGGGTGTTTCGCGTTGACCGCATCCGGGATATGAAGATTCTGTCAGGCGATTACGAGATGCCTGTGCAAGATCTGGAACCTGTCGTCGAATACACCCCTAACGAAGACGACGTGCGCGCCACTATCCGTCTCGGTTCTTCCGCGCGCTGGGTGGCCGATTACTACCCGGTCGTGAAGAAAGATGAAGACATCATCGAGTTCTATGCGAGCTCACCGGCGACTGTTGCGAGGCTCCTTTTGCGCCTTGGTCGCGATGCGACTCTGCTCGACGGGCCCGAGGTTGCAACGGAATTGGAGAATCATCAGCGGCGCTTGCTGGCCCGGTATCGGCCTCAGAAGTCATAGTTCAGGGACCAAAATAGGCATAGACATGTCTAGTCACATAGGCCTATACCTCGCATTAGTCCTCAAAGAATCCAATCGGGCCGTCGATACCCACCAAGCAATGAAGACGGAGCGGCAGTAGCGAAATGACGACAATAAGAACAACTTGCGATGCATGTGGAGATATCGAACTGGTACCTGGCGATCTGTGGCTGGAGCTAGAAGCGGACGAAGTCGAGGGCGAATACATATTCCAATGCCCGTACTGCGATCAAACCGAGCGCAAGCCCGCATCGCAGAGAGTGGTGACGATCCTTCTCGCAAGCGGGGTTCGCTACGAGGTAGCACCACCGGTTTCGCAGCGCTCGATCACAGCGATGCCGATTTCGGAGGCAGAGATCCTGTCGTTCGCAGGCAAACTCGAGAACGAGAACTGGTCAGAGCACCTCGAGGCCGGATAGGTCTGTAACGTCGGCCGGGGTCTACGATTGACCCCGCAATGTTCGATTTCAACTCCTGGGAGTTCCTGGCCCTCGGTATAGCCGCAATTCTCATCTTCGGTCCCGAGCGGTTGCCCGGGATGATCAGGAAAGCAGGCGAGTACTACGCCCAACTGCAGTCCGTTGCAGCTTCCTTTCGTCGCGAGCTCGAAGCCGAGACCTCCGAGATCACGAAACCGCTCAGGGATGCTGTGGCCGACGTATCCCAGGTCGGACAGGAGATCGCCGCAGCCGGCAAGGACGTTGGCGAGCTGGCCACCGGTGCTTCGCCAACAGCACCAGATGCCGGAGAAGGCGGGTCCACGGCCGATGTCGTGATCAATCCGGACGAGATCCCGTCGGGAGATGCATCAACGTCGGTCCCCACAGATCCGCCTGCCGAAAGACCTGTGACATGACGACTCCCGAAATGAAGTTGTGACCACCGAGGCGATGCCGCTGATGGGGCACCTGAGGGAACTGCGGGACCGGCTCGCGTGGGCGGCCGGTTCGGTCGTCGTCTTGTCGATCGTGTCCTTCTTCCTTCGCGACTGGCTACTGGACCTGATCCAGAATCCATGGGAACGAGTTACCGACGATCCACTCAATTTCTTCGAACCCGCCGAATCCTTGTCCATTGTGATGCGACTCAGTTTGTTTGGTGGAATCGTGTTCTCAACGCCTATCTGGACGTATCACATCTGGGCATTCGTGAGTCCGGCTCTGACGAAACGAGAGAAGAAGTGGGTCGTGCCGCTGATTCTGTCCCTTACGCTCTTATTCGTAGTAGGCACAATCTTCGCGTACTGGACTATGCCGCAGGCTCTCCGGTTCCTCCTGGGCTTTGGCGAAACGTTCGGAAATACGGTTGGCGTCTCGGCGTATGTCAATTTTGCGATTCGATACCTTCTGGTTTTCGGTTTGGCATTTCAGTATCCGGTCTTCCTCTTTGCTGCAGGAGCGGCTGGCCTGGTCCGAACCGAACAACTCCGATCGGTGCGCCGTTACGTTGCGTTCGGGATCCTGGTGGTGTCCGCCGGGGTCACTCCGGGAGGGGACCCATTCACGCTTCTCGTGCTAGCAGGTCCTCTGTATGTCATGTACGAGCTCACGATTCTCGCTATCAAGTACATTCTCAAGAAGTGAGCCTCAGCGAGTACATCTCCAGCCTGGCGTTTCCTCCGGATCCCTTCCAGGTCCAGGCTTTCGAAGCGCTTGCGAGAGACGAGTCGGTGCTGGTTGCTGCCCCTACGGCATCCGGTAAGACAGTCGTGGCCGAGGCTGCGATCCACCAGGCAATCGAACGAGGGATGCGCGCGTTCTATACGACGCCAATCAAGGCACTGTCAAACCAGAAGTTCATTGACTTCCAAACCCTGTTCGGAACGAACAATGTCGGGTTGTTGACGGGCGACAACTCCATAAACG
Organism: Acidimicrobiia bacterium; assembly: GCA_013043085.1. Taxonomy (GTDB): domain Bacteria; phylum Actinomycetota; class Acidimicrobiia; order Spongiisociales; family SHLN01; genus JABDOU01. The sequence continues at coordinate 2,786 of JABDOU010000012.1, read as the reverse complement.
GAAGAGCACCGGTGGTGGTCATGACCACTGAAGTGCTGCGCAACATGATCTATGCCGAAAACCAGGATCTCGACGACCTCGAGGTGGTGATCCTCGATGAGATCCACTACCTCTCGGATCGAGAGCGGGGAGCTGTCTGGGAGGAGGTGATCATCCACCTGCCTCCTGAGATTCGGATTGTTGGGCTCTCGGCAACGGTATCCAACGCGTCCGAGTTTCGAGACTGGCTGGCATCACGAAGGGGTGACGTGGAGTTGGTTCACACCGAGAAGCGGCCGGTGCCGTTGGCGGTCGAATACGCCGTGTACGACAAAACCAGGGATATAACGGTGGTGGAGCCGCTCTTCGGCAAATCGGGCAACAACCCCAACCCCGATCTGATTCGACTGCTCCGTAAATCCGACAAGCGGCGCCGGCGATTTCACACGCCCAGAAGGGTTCGTATGGTTGAACATCTTCAGGATCGCGACCTCCTACCGTGCATCTTCTTCGTGTTCTCCCGCAATGGATGTGACGAAGGAGCGCGCCAGGTCGCCTCGGCGATGCGGTTGACCACCGCAGAACAGGAGGACGAGATCGTCCGTTTTGCGACCGAAAGAACCATGCATTTGGATCCCTTAGACCTCGACGCTCTTGGTTTCGACGGATGGCTGTATCGTCTGGGACGCGGGATCGCATCGCACCACGCAGGCCTGGTGCCGGCCTTCAAAGAAACCACCGAAGAGCTCTTTACGTCCGGTCTCGTCCCGGTTGTTTTTGCGACCGAAACGCTGGCTCTCGGAATCAACATGCCCGCCAGATCAGTTGTGATTGAGAGCATGTCGAAGTTCAACGGAGAAACCCACGAACTCCTGACACCTGGAGCCTTCACGCAACTCACCGGTCGTGCCGGGCGTCGTGGACTCGATGAACAGGGCACTGCTGTGATTCTCCACTCGCCGTACGAACCCATCGAGCGACTGGTCCCTATAGCGGCCAGGGGTTCGTATCCCCTGACGTCGAGTTTTCGTCCCACTTACAACATGACCGTCAACCTGATAGCGAATTACGAACGTCCCCGGGCTGAAGCTCTGCTCGAAGCCTCGTTCGGGGAGTTTCGGAGAGTGCAGGCTTCTCAGGCCGACGAGAGCGAGCGGGCTGTGGCCAGCAAACGCTTGCGCGAAGCGACGGCCAGTTGGGAACAGCTCGACGAGGCCGCTCGCGCCTCCGCGGCGGTTGACCCGATCAAACTCCGGCGCACCTTTGTTGGCAATACGAATCCGGGCGATGTTCTGCAGATTCCGTCCGCCGATAGTTCCGAGTTGATGGTCATGCTCGCACGGAGTCGCACGTCCAAGCCACAGATGGAGTTTCTGACGACGTCAGGGAAACTGAAGAGAATTCGCATCGACGACTTGCCACTCGAGGCTGCCAGGGTGGGGCGGGTCCAATTGCCAAAACCCTTCAAGCCGCGCGAGGACGGCTTCAAACGCGCAGTGGCCGACTCCCTGACCGGGTGGGAGCCGGACCGCTGGGAGCCCGTGGGCGAGCTGCACCCGGATGCACAGATGGCCCGCGACCTGCGCAAGAAGATCGCCAAACTGGAAAAAACTGAAGCCCGCTATGCGGCTCGCCTACGAAGGTCCGGTGCCAGCCTGCTCGATCAACTCAAAGGGTCTCTGCGTGTTCTGGAGGAGTGGGGGTATGTCGACGGATGGTCGTTGACCGAGGCCGGGTCCTTGCTACGGGGCGTGTACAACTCGAGGGATTTGCTGCTCGCCGAGTGCGGCCGTCGTGGATACTATGACGATCTCGAGCCGCCTGAGCTGGCTGCGGTGCTGTCGGGGTTTGTGTTCGAACCGCGAAGAGATGATGCTGAGCCCGAATTTCCCACGCCATCCGTGCACGCTGGATTCGGTTTTCTCGCTATCACGTGCGAGGAGCTCAACCAGATCGAGGAACAGCACAGAGTTCCGATGACGCCATCTCCGGAAGCCGGGTTCGCACAACTGGCTCATGGCTGGGTTTCGGGTTGGGACCTGGGGGAGCTATTTGACGATGACGCAGGATCAGCGGGAGACTTCGTACGGACCATGCGCCAGTTGCTAGATGTGCTTCGCCAGGTTCGCGACGTGATGCCGTCCCTGGCCGTGGAGGCACAGTTTGCGATCACCGCCATCGACCGGGGTGTCGTGGCAGCCGGTGGCGTCGGATGAGATGGCAAGTTCTGGTTGGCCCTAGAGCATGGAATCCATCCCTGTGGCGGTCGGTCGAACAGGCCTTTGTAAGTCACGATCTGGCATTCGACCTGCACAGAACCGTAACGGCCGATGATGTTCAACACGCTGTGACTCGCGCACGTGGGGACGCCCATCGCCATTTCGTAGCGATGGGCGGAGATGGTGCCATGAATATCGTCCTCAACGCTGTACTCGCCGAGCCCTGGGATAAACCACCGGTCCTCGGAGCACTTCCGGCTGGAACCGGGAGTGATTTCATACGGATGTTTGCCATACCGCAGGACACGAGCGCCGCTGTCGCCCATCTGGTCGGCGATCGCGTATACCGAAGCGACGTGGGACTGCTCGAGGGTTCCTGGGGTGCTCGATTCTTTCTCAACGTCGCACAGCTGGGTATCGGCGGCGCGGCGGTGAAACGTTCTGAGCATCTCCGGTTTCTAGGACCAGCTCGCTATCAAGCAGGCTTTTGGAGTGCGCTACCCGCATTTCCGCCTCGGCTCATCTCGGTGCGAGCAGAAGAGAAGGTCATTGAAACTCGCGCTCTGATGGTTGTGATCGCAAACGGAC
>JABDOU010000002.1 GCA_013043085.1 Acidimicrobiia bacterium | reverse complement strand
GAAGCTCCGCTTCTGATCGAACGCATGGCGGCCGAGTTGGTGACCCTGGTGTTCGATGTGGATCCACGGATACGGGAAGTCGAACTGTCCGTCGCCAAGACCGAGGCTGTGACTGCGGTGCGGGCCGTCGACGTGACCATCAAGCGTTCCAGGGAGGAGATTTTGGGATCATGACGAGGCTGCTTATTTCCCTTGGCAGCAACATCAACCCGACCTATTTCCTCGAGCGCGCTGCTTTCCAGCTGAGGCTGCTGGATGGAGTCACGTCGGTGCGATTCAGCCGGGTGCTCCGAAGTCCGCCGGTCGGCACACGTGGCCCCGAATTTCTCAACGCTGCCGCCCTCGTCGAATACGAGGGTGAAGTCTCTGCGGCTGATCTTGCGCTGCCCTTGACCGGAATAGAAGCGAGGCTCGGGCGGGTTAGAACCGAAGACAAGAATGCTGCGAGAACCATCGATCTAGACCTTGTCATGATCGAGGGGCATGAACCGCAAGGGACGGATCTGGTCACCTATGCGTTCGTCTCGGCCCCCTGTGCCGAACTTGCGCCGGAATGGACGGTTCCCGGGGACGGGCGCACAATCAAGGAGATATCTATGGACCACGATCACAGTGGGCTCACGACAGAAGACCTCGAGTTGAACGAGGACGAGATCTTCGATCCCGAATACGAGGAGTTGGTCCGCAAGATGCTCGCCCACCTCGGCGAGGATCCAGATCGCCAGGGCCTCGAGAAAACGCCTCTTCGCGTTGCGAAGGCGATGCGGTATCTCACGCGCGGTTATCACCAGGACGTGAAGGAAGTCATCAATCAGGCCATGTTCGAGTCTGACGCCGAAGACATGGTGTTGCTGCGCAATATCGAGTTCTACTCGATGTGCGAGCATCACCTCCTTCCGTTCTACGGCAAAGCCCATGTCGCGTACATTCCGGATGGTCATGTGATTGGCCTGTCCAAATTGGCGCGGATAACTGACGTTTTTTCCCGACGCCTGCAGATTCAGGAGCGTCTCACCAACCAGATCGCCGATTCGCTGATGGAGAGTCTCGAACCCAAGGGCGTGGCTGTGGCCATGGAGGGCGTTCACCTCTGCATGCTGATGCGAGGCGTCGAAAAGCAAACCTCGTCGATGGTCACGTCAGCCGTTCGTGGATCATTCCGCACAGACGCCCGCACCAGAGCCGAATTCATGGGCTTTATCTACCACGAATAGAAAGGCCCGATCGGCCCGGATACGTCCTGGCGGTTCTCGTTACAATCATTCTTGACGTTGGCGAAGGTAGCTGCTCGAGCTGCTTTGGCTCGAGCTGCTTTGGCTCGAGCTCATTCGTGCCGATAGATACCTGTGTCGAGCGCACACAGTAAGGCACACAACGACGCGCACAATGACGCACACAGTGACAAAGAAGGACCGGTCATGGTTGGCGGGGTAGGTATAGAGCGAGACGATCATCGACGGTGCGATTTGTGATGTTCTACGAGCGCTTCGGCAAGCCGATGTTCGATCGCGTGGTCGGAATCGCTCTCGCTCTCGTTACGTCGCCCGTTCTGCTGGCCTTGATGGCGGTCAGCTTCATCGCCTTTCGCTCGTGGCCGATTCAGCGCATTGAGTCTGTCGGCAGGAACAACGAGCATTTCATGTTGTACAAGCTTCGTACCTTGGACAGCGATCTTGCCGAGCGTGGGCGTCGCCGACGGCTCGGCACCCTTTTACGTGAGTGGAGTCTCGATGAGTTTCCTCAGTTTTGGAATGTCGTCTTTGGCTCGATGAGTCTCGTCGGCCCCAGGCCGCTGAGCCCCGAAGCTGCGGCTGAGCTAGAGGAGTGGCAGCAACAGCGTCACACAGTGAAGCCGGGAGTGACGGGAATCTGGCAGGTTGAGTCGAGGGGCGACGGGCGGATTCTGGAATACAACACGCATATCGACGTGCAGTACCTCGACCAGATCTCATTCTGGGGAGACATCAAGATCCTTCTCTCGTCCGTGTTCGCCGTTATGCGATATCACGAAGGCGACGACAGAGAGCGGGAGCTGACGCACAAGACCCTGCGAAGAATGATCCCGTTCGATGTCATTGCCTGGGCTGCGGCCATCATGTTTGCGGTCTACGCTCGGCCCACGTTTGTTTGGCCGCAGATCTCGCTCATAGGTGCAATAGCGACATCCATTGGTGCCGGTTTGCTTCACATCGGTTGGAGCTACTTCACGGGGGTATATAGCGGACTGCATCGCCCCGGGTCTCGCGAAGACGCTGGAAGGCTCGCATTCACTTCTGGTGCCACCACGGCCACGCTCTTGCTGTTGTTCACCCTATTTCCTCTTGTCCGTGGCATTCCCAGGAGCGCGCTTCTCGCAGCCGGCGCTTATCAGCTCGTCGCGGGCTACGGCATCAGGTTTTTCACGCGAGCTGACATCGATTTCCAACGCGGACAGACCGGTTCGAAACGACTCCTGATCTTCGGTGCGAACGAGCTCAGCTTCGAAACAGTCCGCGCGCTGCGGCGTGGGGAATCGAACGAATGGCTGCCTGTGGCATTTCTCGACGAAGATGAGATTCTGCATCGACAGCGGAGGATGGGACTTCCCGTCGTTGGCGGTCTCGCCGGACTCGAGGCAGCGACGCGCCGGTACGCGGCCGAGGCTCTGTTGATCTCGGTGCCTGGATTGGACTCCGGCACCAGAAGCAAGGTCGCAGACGCGGCTCAAGCTATCGGCCTCGACGTTCGTATCCTCCCCGACGCGGCAGAAATGATCGACGGCGTCAGCCCAGAACTACGCCAAATCAGTTTGTCGGATTTTCTCGCCCGGGATGAAATCAATCTCGATCTGGAAGCCATCTCCGGCTACATCACCGGGAAGAGGGTTCTCGTAACAGGCGCCGGCGGTTCGATCGGCTCCGTCCTGTGTGAGGTTCTTGCGGGATTCCAGCCTGCTGAACTCATCAAGTTGGATCACGATGAAAACGCGCTTCAGGCTCTTCAGTTGACACTCGATGGCGTCGGGCTCTTGCAGGACCCGAGTTTCGTCCTCGGTGACATCCGTGATCAGAGCCGAATAATGCAGATCTTTTCGGAATCCCGACCGGACGTGGTATTCCACACAGCTGCGCACAAACATGTCAGCTTTCTTGAGGCATATCCGGATGAGGGAGTTCAAAACAATGTCTACGGGACTCTGAACGTTTTACACGCAGCGGCAGCCGTCGGAGTGTCGCAGTTCGTCAATGTCTCAACTGATAAGGCCGCAGATCCTGTCAACGTCCTGGGAATCACGAAACGGATCGCCGAGCGTTTGACCGCACACTTTGCCGAGCGTGAACCGGGAATGTTTATCTCGGTGCGATTCGGAAACGTTCTCGGTTCGAAGGGCTCGGTCGTTCCTACCTTTCGACGACAGATTGAGGCCGGTGGCCCGGTGACCGTGACAGATGCCGAAGTCATGCGCTATTTCATGACCATTGAAGAGTCCTGCCAGTTGGTCGTCCAGGCGGGCGCCATTGGCGGCAAAGGTGATGTACTGGTGCTCGATATGGGTGAGCCGGTCAAAGTAGTTGACCTGGCACGACGGCTTTGGGTTCAGCTTCGCCCCGGTACCGAACCTCAGATAACGTACACCGGCCTTCGACCAGGTGAGAAACTCACCGAGGTGCTGAGTGGACCCGCCGAAATACTCAAGGACAAGCCGCACGATTTGATCGATCGGTTTGCTGTCGATTCTCTCGATCCGGAGAATATCGAAGTAGCCATGACGGAGTACGGTCTCGTAGATCAGGCTTGAGTCATTGTCGACTGCGCTTACGCGCCGTCACGAAGTATTGACGGAAGAGCGCGGCACTGAATATGTTGCCCGCCGCCAGTCCTATCGCAGCCGCCTGCGCCGTTCCGATATACGCACCTACCACGCCCAAGCCGAGCACAATTGGCGCTGAAAATGTCTGTGCCTTCAGGCTTGATCGGGCATCGGCGAGTGATCTCAGTCCGATTCGGTAAGCGGACGTAAAACCCTGGGCCGCAACGAGAATTCCGACTGGCCAAACCAGCCGTCGAATCTCTGTCCAACTGTCTCCGACAGCCGAAACACCGAGACTTTGCGGAACAAGGGCAAGAACGGCCGCGACCATCAGTGGCGCGATAGTGAGAACAACCGCCAAACCCGAGGTAAACCTCTGATGTCGGCCCGGATTTCGTTCAAGAATGCGGGTTCCTTCGGTGATCCCAAACACCTCGGCTCCGAGAATCAGTACCGTGATCAGCCCAAAGATGGTTCGCGTTCCGTTGAGGGCGCCAAGGATCTCGAGCCCGGCAACGATTCCGATCAGCACTCGGACGGCCTGCTCTGCGCCGTTGAGCAACGCGCTCTCGGCTACATATCGGATTCCGAGATCCTGGTTCGATCTCAGCCACGCGATGCCCCGAATCGGTTTGAGAGCCGTTCGGGTGGCGATAGCAGGGATCGCGACCGAGATCGCACCACTCAATCCCCAGCCGAGCAGGTACAGAAACAAAGACGGACCTGGGCCGAGGAGGATGATCACGACGCTGAGCACCTGACCGACGCCCCAAATGAGATCGATCACAAATGCTCGCTGGGGATGGCCTGCAGCAAAAAGCCCGAACCGCCATGCATCCTGCACCAACAACAACGGAAGCGAGATCGCCACAGCGATGAGTCCTCTCGACAGCGGTCCGGACGTCACCTGAGCAGCGATGGCGATGGGGATAGCAGCAGCGAATCCGACGACGAGAGCTGCTCCCAGTGCATCTTTGGTTTCTGGATCTCGGGTTTCGGCCGGCGAGGCGGAAAAGCGGATGGCGAGAGGCTGGCCAACCAATGCCCTACCTGCTGAAAGCGTCAGCTGATAGAGCGCATATACCAGGGAGAACACTCCAAATTCTGGAAGGGGCATCGTGCGCAACACGACGATTGTCAGAGCGAAATTGGTGAGGCTTGACATCCCCTGGTCCGCCATCGCCCAACTCGCTTGCTTGCGGAGGCCCGGAATCACCATTTCATCGCCGTCAAGACCCGGAGATCACGGACTTGAGGGTTCTTGCGATCAGCTCGAGATTGGTGAACAGAGATCGTCTTTCGACGTATCGGGTCTCGAGGGCGAGTTTGTCTGGAAGTATTTCGGTTACGTACGCCTCTTCTGGCTGTTCATATCGTCCCAAAATCTCTGATTCGTTCCGGTAGGCGAGCGAACCGACGCCTGTAATCCCGGGCAATACAGAATGGATTCTTGAGAACTCGCTCGGGAACATATCTACGTATCGCCTCACCTCCGGCCTCGGCCCGACGAGACTCATCTCGCCTCTCAGAACATTGATCAACTGGGGGAGTTCATCGATCTTCGTGTGCCGCAATATGGAGCCGATGCGCGTGACGCGTGGATCACCTGAAGCTGTTATCGAAAGCCCGTCCGAGCCTGTTCTCATGGTGCGTAGCTTCAGCATCTCGAAGTCGACTCCGTCTTTTCCAACTCGCAACGCCCGATAGAGCACCGGGCCACCGGTTTCGAGATACACGGCGAGTGCGGCCAGTCCGATGACTGGCGCCATGAGTGTCAACATGGCGGCTGAAACGACGAGGTCGAACGCTCGGATCAACGCCGCGAGCTCCGGACAATATCTGCCACGCCCTCTATCACTTCTGTGACATCACCGTGAGTCATCCCCGGGAATATCGGGAGGCTGATGATCCGATCAAATTGATCGGATGACACGGGAAAATCGGAGCGATCGAAGCCAAATCGAGTTGTGTAGTACGGATGCAGGTGAAGCGGCTTGTAGTGAACGCTGGTACCGATGCCCCGGTCCGCCAAGCGGGCGATGAATGTATTCCGGTCGATAGTGAGATGTTCGAGTCGAAGCCGGATGATGTAGAGATGCCAAGCGGAGTCGTCGTGGCGTGGCACTACCAGGGGGTCGATCTCAGCCAGGCCCGAAAACGCTTCGTTGTACGTTAGAGCGATCTCTCGGCGACGAGTTGCGAGCTCATCGAGTCGCTGGAGCTGAGCCAATCCCATCGCGGAAGCAACATCGGTCAAGTTGTATTTGAAGCCGGCCTCGACGATGTCATATTCCCACGTCGATCCGCTCTCGAATCGCGACCAGGCCGCTCGAGACAGCCCGTGGAGACTCAACCGTCTGGCGCGGTCTTCAATGTTGGGATCATCGGTTGTCAACATCCCACCTTCTCCCGTTGTGATGGTCTTGTTCGCATAGAAAGAGAACGCGGTAGCTAGACCGATCGAGCCAACCATCTGTCCTTTATACGTCGTCGGTAGAGCGTGGGCCGCATCCTCCACGATTGGAATGTCGCCTGCAATCGCGATGAGGGCATCCATGTCGGCCGCCTGTCCCGTGAAGTGCACCGGCATCATCGCTTTGGTTCGGGGCGTCAGAGCAGCTTCGACCCCGGCGGGATCCATGTTCAAATTGTCTCTCTCGACATCCACCAGGACCGGCGTAGCGCCGGTGTAGATGACGACCTCAGACGTTGCGGCAAAGGTGTGAGTTGGAACTATGACCTCATCGCCGGGACCGAGATCGAGTGAAGCTAGAGCAATGTGTAGAGCAGCAGTAGCAGAGTTCACGGCAACTGCGTACCTGGAGCCGACCCGGGCGGCTATCTCTCCTTCAAACTCTGCCGTCACTTTGCCCGTCGTCAGCCAACCCGACTCGAGGACTTTTTGGACTGCCTCTGTCTCGGCGTTGGTGATCGATGGACGGTGATAGGGGACGGGCATGCGAATCAGAGTATCTGGTCGATGGCTGCGATGTACTGCACCATTGTGCGATCTCGATCAAATCGGGTGGCCACGACAAATCCGAGCGATTCGTAAAACGAGCGAACTTCGTCGTTTTGGTCGAAGTCGGTCGTCAATGAGATGGTCCTCTTGCCTGCATGTTCGACCGATGATGCGAATGCCTTTACCAGTTTGCGCCCGATACCCTCACCCCGCCGTTGGGGTGACGAGCCAATAGACGTGAGCTCAGAATCAGCCTCAACGAGCGTTTCAGCTTCCCTGCGTTGCCAGAGGAACCGCCTGCCCAACTGTGCCAATCGAATCGGGTGGGAAACGGCAAGGCGTGCTGCGAAAGGCACGAGTTTTGTGAGTCCGGCGAATCCAGTGTTTCCGCCCGGTTCGATCCGGCCTGCAACGAATCCAATAGGAATGCCACCGTCAATCGCCACTAAACAGATTCCGTTGGGACTGGAGACAATGGACCGGTAGTACCAATCGAGAAACAGGCCTCCGAGTGACGTGAGGAACGAGTCGGGGAATGCTTCAGCATGCAGTGAAACGATGCTCGGCACGTCACGCTCATGAGCTTCCTCGACGACGATCATGTATTGAACTCTTCGATGAGGTCGATCCATGATTTGAGGGTCTCCGATTTCCGAAACGCCGAAGACTGCGCCAGAGGGGCTCCTTGAACCAGAAGCAATCGTATTGATTCAGCGATTTCTGCTGGGATCGGCCGGCTCACTGTTCCGAGTTGATGTGAGACGATATCGCGTGCCAGGCTCGAATCTTCTTCAACTATTGCCAGGATCGGACGATGAGCGTCGATGTACGACATCGTTTTGGAAGGATATGAAGATCGGTAGACATCGGGCGCCAGACTCACTATGGCGAGCTCGGACCGTTCGATGAGCCACTGGGCTTCTTCGCGGCTTACCGCCGGTATGAGACGGACATTGTGAAGACCCTCAGCTTCAATTCGCCTCTGAACACGATCATATTCTGAGCCGCGGCCTACCAGATTGATTGCGATATCGTCGTCCGAAAGCAATAGGGCTGCGGTATCGAGGAGTGCATCGATGTTCTGAAATCGACCGATGTTGCCCGCGAACGTGGCGTTGCGTTTCGATCGGTCGATGAGTTCGTCGGGCGGAGGCGTGCTTGGAGTATTTAGACGAAAATTGTTGATGACCCGCAGGTCCTTTGGGTCGCGACTGGAACGGTAGGTGTCCGCCATATCCTCGGACAGGACGATGGTTACCGCAGCTCGACGCGCCGTCATCCGATCCATGGAGCGAAGCAGGGAGACCAGAGCGCCATTCTTGAGTGCACCTACAGTGATGGCCGCCTCGGGGTGCACATCCTGGAGGATCTGAATGACTGGTATGCCGAGACCGGCGAGGTTCGTGACAAACCAGGGTCCAAGGACCGGAGGGTCGCTCGTAGTCATGACGAGGTCAGTCGTTGAGCGGTGCCGCATCATTTGCCAGGATGCGGCCAAAGCAAATCCAATTGCTCCTGGAAACCACGGCTTGATACGGTAGACCTCGACCCCGTCCTTCAACTCACGGCTTGGAGGAGTTGGACCGTCGTAGGCGTTTTGATAGCCGGGAAAACCGGTCACCACCGTCACCGCATGGCCATTTGCTACGAGCGCGCTCGCTATCTCGTGTGTGAGTTCGCAATACGTGGGGACGTCCGGCAGATACCGCCATTGCACGAAAAGAATGTTCATTTCGCTAGGCCCTGCGACGCGATCCAGCCAACTCTCCCGATCCCCGAGCGCGTTGCTGTGAACGCTGGCGAAGGACAAATCCGATGGCGATTCCCGCTATCGGATCACCGATGATTTTGTACTCGGTGGTACTCACGATGAGCGTCATGACGACGACAAGTGCCGCCCAGAGGAGGACGATGTCGTCGTCTGAATGTTTCAGGGCCCGGAACGTCCGCCACGTCAACAGCGCGATGAACGGAACAAATATGCCGAGGCCGATCAGACCCGACCTGAAATCGATGTTGGGAATCATGTAGTGAACCTGATGACGGTCCGGCTCGTCGAACGGAGGATATGCGTAGGTTGCGCCGGCCCCCGCTCCGATCAATTCCCCGAGTGGAATCTGTTGTTGTGCGATTCGCGCGTATTTGGCCTCTTCGTCCCGAATTGCCAGCGATACATCGGCATGGTCGGTGATTGACACGCTCTGAACACGTTGCTGCATCCAAAGAACAGTTTGCTGACCCTGGGGCGTGAGCGCATACCCACCAAATACCAGGATGGCCGCAAACGCAACCGATGCCATCGTTCGGGCAAT
>JABDOU010000358.1 GCA_013043085.1 Acidimicrobiia bacterium | reverse complement strand
GTCTTGTCATGAACGAGCGGGGATACCGGCGGGCGGTCGACACACCCGTAGATGAACTGAACTTCTCTGTGAGTGCCACCGACGGCTTCAACCTGGCCAACCTGTCGGCCAATGTGGAGGACACCCTCGGATTCATTGAGGCTGTTGCCCCGGACGTGTCGCTTCCAACGACCGCGACAATATCGGTCGTGTGGGGCTGTCCTTTTGAGGGAGAGGTGGAACCGGACCGGGTGGTCGAAATCGCATCGCGTCTGGTTGCAGCGGGAATCGACGAGCTGGCACTGGCAGACACGATCGGCGTCGCCAATCCCTGGGCGGTTCGAGGAATGATCGACGCGGTTTCTGTGGTCACCGGAAGCGTTCCGCTCCGTGTCCACTTCCACGACACGAGAAACACGGGACTGGCGAACGCTTTTGCGGCAATCGAATCGGGGGTTCGAGTTCTCGACAGCTCTGTGGGTGGCCTCGGAGGTTGTCCTTTCGCCCCCGACGCTACCGGCAATATCGCCACCAACGATCTGGTCTATATGGTCGAGCGAGCGGGCTTCATGACGGGGTTCAATCTGACCGCCCTCAACGAGATCGCCCAATGGGTGGGTTCCGAGCTATCCATCCAACCGCCTTCGCTCGTCGCCCGCGCAGGTGGATTTCCGAAGAGTTCCTGAAGCCGGGCGTGGCCCTACATCTGCGGTGCGAGTTCCGCTAAACCTCGTCGTATCGGAAGCAATCGACGATGTGATCATTCACGAGCCCTGTCGCCTGCATATGCGCGTACGCAATGGTCGGTCCGAAGAACTTGAAGCCGCGACGCTTCATGTCCTTGGCAAGCGACTCTGCGATCTCGATCTTTGCGGGGATTTCGGCCATGGAGGCGAAGTGATGTTTGATCGGCTGTCCGTCAACCCAGCTCCAGAAGTAGTTCGAGAGAGAGCCGGCCTCCTCGATGACATCGAGAGCTGCTCGTGCGTTGGTTACCGCCGAATTGACCTTCAACCGATTCCGGACGATCCCTTCGTTGGAAAGCAACGCCTCGACCTCACGGGGGCCGAACCCGGCCACCTCATCGATATCGAAACCGGCAAACGCTTTTCGATAATTCTCGCGTTTGCGAAGAATCGTGATCCAGCTGAGTCCGGCCTGGGCTCCTTCGAGAACGATGAACTCGAATAGCTTCTGGTCGTCGAAAACCGGCACACCCCACTCGTCATCGTGATAAGCCACGTACAGCGGATCGTCACCGCACCAATCGCATCTGACCATTGCGCCAAGCTAGCCGGACGTCAGGACACCTGTCGCAAGCCAAGATCCTGATCGCGCATGCTGGTGCGGACATTGCCCTCGACCGATGGCATCTCGAGCCGAAAGGTGCTCCATCCATCGTTGTATTCGTAGTTGAGGTCGCCTCCCATGAGTCTCGCCAGCTGTCGGGAAACTGCGAGGCCAAGTCCCACCGAAGCAGTGACGCCGCTTCGTTTGTGGGCACGCTCATAGGCCTCGAAAATGGCATCGCGTCGATCTTCTGGAACACCGGTGCCGTTGTCCGATACCAGGAGGAAGGTCGTCGGACCGAGGCTGATGGACTCAATCCTGATGTGATCTCCTCCATATCGGAACGCATTCGTCAACAGATTTCGGACGATTTGCTTGAAGCGGGTCGGATCCACCCAGGCCGAGCTTGTAACCGAATTGAACTCAACTTCCTTGTTGCCCTCGTGCATGCGCGCCGCGGTTATGACATCGCTGACCATGGGTCCAAGATCGAGTGCCTCCTGCACGATGTTGACCTTGCCGATTTCTGCCCTTGCCGCAACGAGGAGATCTTCCACCATGTTTGCCATTTCGCGGCTCTCGTCCGCCATGAACTGAACGAGCTCTGAACGCAGTTCCTCGTCCAGTTCTGCGCCTTGTTCGATGAGCGACTCGGCGGATCCATAGATTGTCGTTAGCGGGGTACGCAGCTCGTGGCTCACCGAGGCAAGAAATTCGTCCTTGGAGCGGATGACTTCTTCGAGCCGTCGTTCGGCTTCCTTGACCTTCGTGATGTCGACGATGCCGACAACAGCTTTCGAGAGATCGGCGGTTCCGTCGGGATTGCGCGGCGTCGACCAGTTGACAATTCCCGCCATTGGTCGGCCCATCATTTGGGTTGAGATCTCATATGTGGCGTTGGTCTGACCGTTCCAGATCGCAGAGATGAGTGGTCGAAATGCGGCACGTTCGGCCTCTTGCTGGAATGTGTCCTCGTTCCACTTATCTGTGAGCTGTTCGGGTGAGGAGATTCCGATGAGCCTGAGGGCGGCGTCGTTGGCATCGACAATTTCCATGCTCAGAATCCCGATGACCAAATCATCGGGATGGTC
>JABDOU010000338.1 GCA_013043085.1 Acidimicrobiia bacterium | reverse complement strand
GCGTACTGATCGTCAGCCTCACGTTCCCTGACGTGGTCATTGACGGCGGATTCGTCGAGATTCCGCTCGGGTCGATCGCAGCACCCATCATCGGTGTTGCGCTCACGTCGTATGTCGTCGATTTCCTCGTAACCGGTTTTGCCGCTCGCAATGCTGGTTTGCTGGCCGACGCCGCACTGGAACCTCATATGAGTGGGCCGGTTGGCGAGCAGTCGTTTGAGGGACAGATCTACGGCGACCAGGGGTATGAAGAACAATTCTCCGAAGAAGCGACATTTGACGACGAGGCGACCCGGGAGGTAGAGGCGACCCGGGAGGTAGACGTCTCCTATCTCGAGTCGAATCCGGAGGCCAGCTCCGAGTACGAGTAGGCGCGCTCATGATGTTCTTGCAGAGGGCGTCATCCGGTTCGGACACCACCTAGATACGTCACAGTGACGTATCTAGCACCGAACCAAGGGGCAGGAGATCGGGCCGAAGTCATCGGCAATTCGGAGAACGGATCGCCTACTTCCTTGTGCGCCAGGCTTCGAGTCGTTCCTGCGTGTCGGGCGGAGGCTCGGCGAGTTCGATGACCTTGGTTCGATGTCGGTGGCCCGAGATGATGGTTAGCTGATGCTTCCTGACCTTGAGGATGGTGGCCAGAAGTTCGAGTGCAGCCGCATTTGCCCTGTCGTCAACAGGTTGTTGGGTGACCGCAACATTGAGGGCACGTTGCCGGCCCCAGGTGCCACCGACGCTGGTCCCGCTTGACCCGGGCTTCAGCCTTATTTCGAATCGAATTGGCTCTGCCACGTACCGGACACTAGAAGCAACTGTGGTGGCGGCGCAGGCATCCACCCGCACATACTCAAGACGCCCATAATCACCGTTATGTCTAGTTGGCCTCCAGTTGCCCGGTCCCCAACCGAGCCGGCGCAACTACCCGTTAACGTAGCCGCGATGCGTCATCACGCGGCTGTGGCAACGATCGGATCGCTATGGGGCGTGTTCTGTGCATTCGCCAATGGCTGGCCGATCGCCACGACGCTGGCTCAGATGGCTGTGCCGTGGATGTGGGTGGCAGCTTTCGTCGGCTTCCGATTCGCGAGGGATGGACGCCGGGCTGCCGTCGCGGGCGCCGTCGTGCTTTTGTGGGCAAATCTCGCATATTTCGGGTTCAGCTCCATTGGCCAGCTTGTCAACAGTGGAGCGACGCTCGGCGGAGTGCGATTCTTCGTGTTGTGGTCGATCGTTGGGCTGATCGTCGGCCCGGTCGCCGGACTACTCGGTTGGAGTGCCAGTCTCAACCCCCCTTACATGCTCGGCATCGCGGCCCTGCCTACAGCGTCGGTGGCAGAGCCGCTTGCACTGTGGAAACACATTGACCACACCGATGCTCACATCGCGTTTGTGATCGTTGCCTCGATCGGCCTGACCCTCCCTTTCCTGATCCGCTCAGGGGTCAAAACATCGCTGATAGGAGTCTCGATGTCCATTCTGCTCGCCTACCCGCTCGCTGTTGTATTTGAAGTCGTGCTTATTGCACTCGGCCAGATTTCGGCTCCTCTCAGGCTCGTCTAGTGTCGCGTCCCGTCAGATCGTCCGGAATAGCCGTGCTGCCGAACGCTGTCGTCACGTCTTCAGGTCGGGCGCCACCTGGTTAACGACGCGATCGTTCTCCCGGACGCCTGAGCTGCTCGCGCCAACTGCTGGATCGTCGTGCGAGACCCGACGCGCGCTCGGCGAGATGATCCAGGTAACTCCGCCAGCTGCTCCATATTGACACGGATCATGCCATCGCCCGCAGGTGGGAGCGGCATTCCGGCGACCCGGGAGTCGATGACGAACCGCTCGGGCGCCACACCCAGCCAGCCGATCAGCGCAAGCACGCCATCTGCCTCTGCGTCAGAGGCAGATGCGAACCTTCGAATCGTTGACGTCGCAACGCCTACTTCTTCCGAGATCTGCTTCCAGGTGAGGTCCCGGTTTGAACGTGCCTCGTCTATCCAACGACTGAGCTCGTTCAGGTCGAACTGTCCTTGCACGATCGTAGCGTAGATCGGGCCGCTCGCCGCCCGGCCAGCGACAACGTCTTTGGGTTCGGTTCCGTACCCCGCAACGTCCCGGACGATCTACGCGCGAGTCGTGGCCTCGTTCAAGGCAACCGCCTGTCGGATGAGGGCCTTCAGAGCTTCTTCATCGGGATGGTCGTCCTCGTGAACGTCCATGGCGCGCCGGACCTTGCCTTCCAGGCTCGAATTAAACAGTCTTTTGGGGTCTGTCAACGAGGCCCCTTTGGCGAACGTGAGTTTCACCTTGTCTTTGTACGTTTCACCGGTGCAGATGATCCCGTCGTGAGACCAGACCGGTACTCCGAGGGGATTTGATGCTTTTCGCCACTTCACTTCCTCGACGATGTCCGGGTCCGCTTCTTTGATCACGGAGCGAAGCCGGGACAACATCTCACCTCTCCAATCGTCTAGCTCCTCGATTCTCGCGTCGATGAGATCTGACGCAGACCGGGATTCAGAATCATGGCTGTTGATCATGGAACCGCCCCCTCCCCTTTCCGGTATTCGTTGTCTGTGCGTCGTGAGCAATCGTAACGAGCCACTCGGCTACTTGCCCCGGCCAGGCTCGTTCTGAGCAGCTCTATTCTTGACGTGCGCCAGCCAAAGGGATCCCATGCATGACCTAGCTCTTTGAACGCGGCTCAAGCTCTCGTCCGCCGCCTCATTGATCACGGGGTTGACGCTGTGTTTGGCCTACCGGGTGAAGAGAATCTCGCATTTGTCGAGGCTCTCGCCGACAGCGCCATCGAGCTGGTCGTTACCAGGCACGAACAGCACGCAGCTTTCATGGCTGCCGCACACGGACGGCTGACGCGCCGCCCCGGTGTGTGCCTGGCGACCCTGGGCCCCGGCGCCATCAATCTGTTCACGGGATTGGCACACGCCGAACTCGGAGGGATGCCGGTTATAGCGATAACCGGGCAAAAACCGAATCGGGACAATGACGAAGGATCATTTCAGGTCGTCGACATTCCAGCCGCCGCTCGACCACTGACCCGGTGGTCGGTCGCCGTCAGTGATCCGCGCGCCATTGTGGCAACCATAGATGAGGCTTTCAGCCGGGCGATGAGCGATCGTCCTGGAGCCGTGCTGATCGAACTTCCCGAGGATGTCGCTGAGGAAACAATGGAGACTGCCTACTGGCCCTTGACTGATCCGGTCCATTCGTCTGTGCCTGCGTCGGCGGCCATCGCGGCCGCGGCGGACGTCATCAATCGTGCAACCCGACCGGTGATCCTCGTGAGCGCCGGGGCTACGAGCGTGGAGGTGTCCAGGTCGCTCACTGCGTTTGCCGAATCGACCGGCATTGGAGTGCTTGCCACCCAACTCGGCAAGGGAGCCATCCCCGAATCACATCCGTTGTCGAACCGATCACTGGGTATCCACCGACCGGATTACTCCCATGTTGCGATCGAACCAGCGGATCTGGTGGTGGCCGTTGGGTATCAGCCCGTTGAGCACCCTCCGCTGGCGTGGAACCCCGAGGCCAACAAGACGATCATCCACGTCGCGTCGTGGAGGGCTGCCAAAGAGCGCGGGTACCAACCATCTCACGAGCTGGTGGGTGACATCTCTGGAATACTCGAGCTACTCGGTCAGCAGATCACACCGCGCGATCCAACGATTGCATCTGACGTTGGCAGCGTGATCTCAAAGCTCCTCGACAACGAGGACGGCGGTGAAGGTTTTCCTCCATCTCCACTTGCAATCGTGAGGGCGGTGCAAAGCGCGGTAAACGAACGCGATGTCGTCGCCCTCGACAACGGCGCCTACAAGATCTGGTTTGCCCGTCACTTTCGGGCCGAGTTTCCCAACAGGCTGCTCCTCGACAATGCGCTTGCAACGATGGGCGCCGGGCTGGCCACCGGCATGGCTGCAACGAGGCTCGCAAACAATGAGCGAGTACTCGTGGTTGCCGGTGATGGAGGATTTCTGATGAACGTTCAGGATATAGAGACCGCCTGCCGTCTCGAGCTCGATCTCACGATTCTGGTTGTGCGTGACAACGCCTATGGATTCATCGGCTGGCACCAGGAGGAGCAAGGCAGGGACAGGGACGGCGTAGCCCTCGCCAATCCCGATATGGCGTTGCTCGCGGAAGCTTTTGGTGCCTCCGCATGTACGGTCACGAAGACGGATAGTCTGGCCGACATGCTGGAGCGTGCCATGGATACCAGCGGTGTTTCGTTGATCGATTGCCCGATTGACTACACCATGAATGCCCTGCTCAGTACTGATCTCTACGCACACGCCCGGGAGGCTTTGGCAAGACCATGAATATCACAACCGTTAATCCCGCCACCGACCAGGACCTCGAGACCTACGAGGTCCATGACGCCGATCGCGTCGCGGCTGCCATCGAAATGTCCGACGCTCAGCATCGTATGTGGAAAAAGGAATCGTTCTCGGTTAGATCCGCTGCGCTACACGCATCGGCCGACATGCTCGAGGAACGCGCCGATGCGTTGGCCGAACTGATGGCAAATGAAATGGGGAAGCCGGTTCGTGCGGGCCGGGGCGAAGTGGAAAAGTGCGCGTGGGCGTGTCGCCACTACGCCGATCATGCCGAGGAGTATTTGGCGGACATCTCCATCGACACCGAGAACTCGAAAAGCTACGCTCACCACTCCCCTCTTGGGGTCATTCTGGCCGTGATGCCCTGGAACTTTCCCCTCTGGCAGGTCGTCCGGTTTGCAGCTCCGGCGATCATGGCCGGCAACGGTGCGCTACTCAAGCACGCCACGAGTGTTACGGGTAGCGCTCTGGCATTAGATGAGATCTTCAACCACGATCAGCTGCCCGAGGGGCTTTTCAGGACCCTGGTTGTCCCGTCGAGCCGGGTTGCCGGCATACTCGAGCATCCTCTGGTTCGAGCAGTCACCGTGACCGGCAGCGGGCCCGCCGGCTCCGCAGTTGCCTCGAAGGCCGGCGAGCTCTTGAAGAAGAGCGTCCTCGAGCTCGGAGGGAGTGACCCCTACGTCATCCTCGAGGACGCCAATCTCGAACAGGCGGCGGCCACGTGTGCCAACAGCCGCATGATCAACGGCGGGCAGAGCTGCATTTCCGCCAAACGGTTCATTGTTGACGATGCCGTTCACGACGCATTCCTGGAGCTCTTGACCGAGAACATGACAAGCAAAGTCATGGGCGATCCGCACCTCGAAACCACCGACTTCGGCCCCCAGGCCCGCAAAGACTTGCGAGATGAGTTACACGACCAGGTTGAGCGCAGCGTGGCGGCGGGGGCGCGACTGGTCGCCGGCGGTGAGATTCCAGATCAGGAGGGAGCCTGGTATCCGGCGACGATCCTGGCCGATGTCGCTCCCGGGGCACCCGCATATGTCGAGGAGACGTTTGGCCCGGTGGCGGCGGTCATTCGGGCGGCAGGTGAGGAAGAAGCGATAAGGATCGCCAACGACACCGACTTCGGTCTCGGAGCCGCCGTCTTTACCGAAGACGTCGAGCGAGGCGAGCGCATCGCCGCCGAGGAACTGGAGGCCGGAAACTGCTTCGTCAACGCCCTCGTCGCCTCCGATCCCCGACTCCCGTTCGGGGGCATCAAGCAAAGTGGATTCGGTCGTGAGCTTTCCGATTTGGGAATCAAGGAATTCGTGAACATCAAGACAGTGGTCGTGGCC
>JABDOU010000328.1 GCA_013043085.1 Acidimicrobiia bacterium | reverse complement strand
GAGCTCGTCCAACCGACGCCCGAGGGCGGATCCTGTCATGCGGCCATGCTCGTCCGGTTCGACCAGCACCACGTCGACATCCATGACGTCTGCCGCTGCCTGGATCGAAGAATGACTACGACCGGTGGCCAGGAGGGCCCACCGTCTTGGACGATGCTCGCGCTTTTCGGCGGCAGCCGATCTCGCCGCCACCAGCGCCGAAAGATTCCCGGCCGTACCCCCCGACACGAAGGCCCCTCCCGCGGCCTCCGGGAGTCCCGCCAGTCCGGCAAGCCATGAAAGTGCCTGGTTCTCCGCATAGACCGCGCCGGCACTTTCGAGCCATGAGCCGCCATACAGCGAAGACGCTGCAACCACCAGATCAAAGAGAACCGAGGCTTCCGACGGCGCGCTCGGAATAAACGCCAGGAACCGGGGATGGTCAACAGAAATGCACGCAGGCGCCAGGTGCTCGACAAAGAGCCGGAGCGCCTCGTGTCCACCGATGCCCTCGGCAGTGATGGTCTCCCCCACGACTTCACGCAGATACGCGGCAGTTTTCGGACCATCGAGCGACGGCGGATCCATGCGAACTCGCTCGAGAGCGTATTCGAATACCGACCTGGCGAGATGATCTGTGTTTTCGTCGTAGCGGTGCATGATGCGAGGCTATTCGATTAGTCGGCCGAGACCGCTCGTTCCTGGGCCCATCGCCTGAGATGGGAAATCTCCTCGAACCTGGTGACCGACAATGGAACGGTTGCTTCAAGTTCGGACTCGAGGTCTTGCTGGGCCAGATCCCGGTCTACGGCAAAGGCCCGGTAGAGAGCACCGACGACAGCCATTTCTATTTCAGCCCCCGAATTGCCCTCGGTCATTTCGACCAGACGTTCTATGTCAAAGCGACCAGCGATCTGTTCTCGCTTGGCAAGCTGCAGATGCCAGATATCACGTCGTGCCGCGGGACTTGGCAGGTCGACGAAGAAGATGTCGTCAAAACGCCCCTTGCGAAGAAGTTCGGGTGGCAGCGAACTCACGTCGTTGGCCGTTGCGACCACAAACACACCAGCCTCGCGCTCCTGCATCCACCTGAGGAAGGAGCCAAGCATGCGCTTACTCGTACCACCGTCCCCGGATCCGAAAGCAAAACCTTTTTCGATTTCATCGATCCACAGAACTGCCGGGGCGATCGCGTCAAGTGCGTCAAGTGCCTGATTCAAGCGTTCTTCGGATTCCCCAATGTATTTGGAATACAAACGCGCAGGGTCCAGCAACACGAGAGGGACGCTCCACGCGCCTGCCACTGCCTTGGCAGCCAGCGACTTACCACAACCGGGGATGCCGGTCATCAAGAGGCCGCGGGGCGGGTCGAGACCGGGAGCCTTACCCCGAAAAGCTGGTTCTCTCAGCCGGAGCCACTCCCGGAGTTTCAGCATCCCTCCGATATCAGCGAGTGTCGCAGTGTCGGCCTCAACCAGCTCCAGGACCGCGCCTGACAGTATCTGCTGCGCCTTTGCTGTCATCATGCGCGGAATGTCCGAACCATCCAATTGCCCACCCTGACAGGCCGCCCGCAGCAGCAACTGTTCTGCCTGTCGCAAACTCGTGCCGTAGAGGGCGTTGACGACCGAGTCGAAATCGGCATCGGAGAGAGCAACGAGGTTGTCGGTGTCGGCCAGATGCCGAATCGTGCGCCGAACCATCCTTGCCATCTCTTTGCGGCTTGCGGGTTGGATCGACCACACGTGCACCAGTCCCTCCAGTTCGATCGGCACGTTGTGTTTGGGGGCAGTGAGGATCAGCGTGTGATCTTCGGACTCGAACCGCAGCGCGATTTCTTTGATGTGTCTGATTACTTCAGGATCATCGAGATACGGATGGATGTCCTGGAAGACGAAGATGGCGGCCTCTTCGATGAACGCCACCGTGTCGAGTGCGCGAGACAACTGATTGGTCCCATACATTCCGGGGTGTTCGTCGAGACCAAGACCTCGCGCGGACGACCACCGCCAGAGCGGGCGTTCTACGTCCAGGGCGACCGTGCGGGCAGCTTCGATGAAGCGCGCCTCGTCTTCGACTTCGGCCATGATCAAACCGTGGCGGGCCTGGAGCAGCACTGATAGGTCGTGCGCGTTGTCCACACCGTTCTATCGGCAGTCTGCGAGCGTGAATTCAACAAAACCCTTCTAGACGAATTGAATCAGGTTGCGGACGACCTCGCCCGCCTTCACTTCCGCAATCGCCTCGTTGATCTCTTCGAGTGGATAGGTGTGCGATATCAGACCGTCGAGGACCAGATCCCCGGACCGGTAGAGCTCGATCAATCTGGGCACGTCATGCGCCATCCGGCCTGAGCCCATCTTCGATCCCATGAGCGTTTGTGATCCGTCGGCGAGGTTCGTCACTTCGATCTCCGTCGACAGGCCGGTTGGCGGCATTCCCACGAATACCACGGTTCCTCCCCGCCGAACCATGCCGAGGGCCTGGTCGATAGCCGATCGAACTCCGACGGTGACAAACACAAAGTCCGGTCCGACCCCCGACGTCGCTTCGCGAACTACCTTCGTCCGATGGGGCTCTGTCGCGTTCACTACGTGTGTCGCTCCCAACTCCCTGGCGAAGGCCAGCTTCTGTGGAACGATATCTATCGCCACGATCGGATGAGCTCCTGTGTGGACCGCCCCTTGCACGGCGCTCAGTCCCACTCCCCCCAGGCCGATGATTGCCACGCTCGAGCCGGCGGGCACAGATGCCGTTGTTGCCACCGCCCCGAAACCGGTGAGCACTCCGCAGGCAAGCAGCGAGGCCGGTGCGAGAGGGACATCGTCTGGGACAATCACGACTTGAGACCGGTGCACAACCGTCTGTGCTGCGAATGCCCCGGTGTTGAGACCTCGCACTACCGCACTCCCACTCGCATCCGTGAAGGGCGAGGTTTCAGCAAAGGTCCCGCTACAGAGATTCTCCTCCCCGCGTTGACAGTGGAAGCAATCACCGCAGGATCGGAGTAGCCCCACGATCACGCGATCCCCTGGCTCGATGCCGGACACCCCTTTGCCGATGGATTCGACGATGCCGGCCGCCTCGTGCCCGTAAATGGCGGGCGTGGGTCCGCCCCAGCCGCCGTCGATGTATGTGATATCACTGTGGCAAATTGCGCACACATGGATATCGACCCTGACATGGTCAGGACCGGGTGGCGCCACATCGATCTCTTCTATGGACAAACGCGTTCCATGACTGCGACAAATCGCGGCTCTCATCAGACCGCCACGATCAGCTCGCCAATGGTTCGGACAACGGCATCGACCATTGGGGCAATCACACACGTGCCATCTGCTCGTGCAACGCCAACAACGCCGGCCGCACCGGCATTGCGAGCAGCTGCGACATCAGTGAGTGAATCACCAACCATCAAGAGGCGATGGGGATCGACTTCGAATTGATCCGCGAGCGCGATGATGCCTCCAGGATGAGGCTTGGGCGGCCATGGCCCGTCTCCCGCTGCCACCGCTGAAATCACAGCCGAGATACCCAGTTGAACCAGATCGGCGTGGATCTGTGACGCGTTGTCACTCGACGCAATCGTGAGGATCAAACCTGCATGAGCTAGCCGTTCCATGATCATGCGGACCGGGCCAAGAGGCCGCACATCGATCGTCATCTGATCGATGCCGGCTTGCGCAGCCTTCATTCGCTGTTCTGCGGCCGATTCATCGACCCCGTTGGACAACAGCACTGCGCGCGTCCTGGCTGTTATCTGGCCGACCGCCTCGCTCGCGAGCGATCCGCCATCGAGCAGCTGACCATCGTCGTCGACTCCCAGCTCGGCTTCAAGCGCGTTCATCGTTGTCGGGTCGCCGTCGGCGGAGGTTTCAATCCAGATTCGGGCGGCCGGGGCCCAGGCGGCATTGAGATCGATGAGCGTACCGTCCTTGTCGAAGACGATCATGTCGACATCGAACGCCGTCTTACCTACTCTGACGATCATGACGGCGGACGCCGCTCTCGGGCAAAAGTCGAAATG
>JABDOU010000323.1 GCA_013043085.1 Acidimicrobiia bacterium | reverse complement strand
ATGTGAGCCTGGTCGACGTGCCGATGGTGATAGGCCGCACGGGATACACGGGCGAAGACGGCGTGGAACTCTATTTCGGAGACGAACACGCCCGACGGGTTTGGAATGCTCTTCTCGATGCCGGTGTGGAACACGATATCGAGACAGCCCCGATCGGTTTGGCGGCACGAGACAGCCTGCGCTTCGAACCCGGGTTCGCGCTGTACGGCCATGAGATCTCAGACGACATCAACCCGCTCGAGGCACGGTTGGCATGGGCAATCGATTTCGACAAGGATTTCGTCGGCAAGGAGGCACTCGAGCGGATCAAAGCCGAGGGAGTCGAACGCAAGCTCGTTACGTTTGTGCTCCTGGACAAAGGCGTACCCCGGCAGGGATACCCTGTGCTCAATGCCGAAGGCGAGAACATCGGGGAAGTCGTTACGGGTATGTACGCCCCCACAGCAGACGTCTATGCCGGAAATGCGCTGGTCGACGCCAGGTATACGGCTACCGACACTCCGATACACATCGAGATCAGAAACAAACCCAAGGCGGCCCGCGTGGTGCAGCGGCCGCTGTATCGACCCGCATATCGCTAGCCAGGAGGAGGAGCATTGGAACTAGATCAGAACGCCAGGTACGCAACAACTCACGAATGGGCGCGCCAGGAAGACGACCTCATTGTCGTCGGCATCAGCGACCACGCTCAGGACAGCATGAGCGACATCGTCTATGTGGAGCTACCGGATGTCGGTGACACCATGGAGCAAGGTGAAGAATTCGGCGTCGTCGAATCGGCCAAGGCTGTGAGCGACGTCTACATGCCAGTCAGTGGAGAAATCGTCGAGGTGAATACGCAGCTCGACGCGAATCCCGAGAAGGTGAACATCTCTCCGTACCAGGACGGCTGGATGATCAAAATCCGTCCTTCGGATCCGGACCAGATGGATGCCCTGATGACACCCGACGCATACCAATCTCATGCCGAGAACGCTTGAAAGGTACCGATCAATGAGCGCATTCGCCGACAGACACATCGGACCACGTCCTGCCGACGTTCAACACATGCTTGCAGTGGTTGGCGTGTCAACAGTTGACGAGCTCATCGACGAGACCATTCCGGCGGATATTCGGCTGAAGGGCGAGCTCGATTTGCCAGGCGCCATGAGCGAATCCGACACGCTTGATTACCTGTCTGACCTTGCCGGACTCAACGCTGTACTACGGTCGTTCATCGGGATGGGTTACTACGACACAATCACTCCAACAGTGATCCTTCGCAACATTCTCGAAGACCCCGGCTGGTACACCGCCTATACCCCATATCAGGCAGAAATCGCCCAGGGGCGCCTCGAAGCGCTGCTGAATTTCCAGACAATGGTGTCAGATCTCACCGGCCTTGACATTGCAAATGCATCGTTGCTCGATGAGGCCACCGCCGCCGCCGAGGCAATGACGCTCGCTCGCCGGGTCCAACCGCGCAAATCGACGGCATATAAGTTCTTCGTATCGGAGCTGTGCCACCCCCAAACCATCGAGGTGATCAGGACCAGAGCAGCCCCCCTGGGTTATGACGTGGTCGTCGGCGACCACACCGATTTCACGTTCACCGAAGAGGTGTTCGGCGGATTGGTGCAGTACCCGGCCACAGATGGCTCGATTCACGACTACGAGACCTTCACTGCGTCGGCCCACGATGTCGGGGCGGTTGTGATTGCTGCGACCGATCTACTCGCCCTAACCCTGCTCACTCCACCCGGCGAATGGGGTGCCGATGTCGCGGTTGGCAACAGCCAGCGATTTGGCGTCCCGATGGGATTCGGCGGTCCCCACGCAGCCTTCATGGCCATCCACGAGAACCACGTCAGATCCCTGCCCGGTCGGCTGATCAGCGTGTCGAAGGACACCGAAGATGATCCCGCTCTTCGGATGGCTCTCCAGACCCGAGAGCAGCACATCCGTCGCGACGCCGCAACATCGAACATTTGCACTGCACAGGTTCTGCTGGCGGTTGTCGCTTCGATGTACGCCGTGTACCACGGACCAGAGGGCTTGCGGGAAATTGCGCGGACCATTCACGTCCGCACATCGAGATTGGCTGCCGGTCTGACAAACGCCGGCTATGAGCTCGGGTCCGAGCACTTCTTCGACACCATCACGGTCGCCACGGACCAGGCAGAAGAAGGTGTCGCATCGGCCGCCGAGCAGGGCATGAACCTGCGCCTCATTGACGGTCGCCATGTCGGAATCTCGCTCGACGAAGCCACGACCGAAGATGACGTCGACGAGATCCTCGCTCTGTTCGGGGCCGAGGACCCGGGAGACGTCGGGTCTCGTCTCCCGCCGGCTCTGGAGAGGACAACGGAGTTCTTGGCCCACCCGGTCTTCAACTCCTACCACTCAGAGACCGAGTTGCTGCGCTACATCAACAGGCTGAGAGCCAAGGACCTGTCTCTCGTCCATTCAATGATTCCGCTCGGATCGTGCACGATGAAGCTAAACGCGACGTCCGAGATGATTCCCATCACCTGGTCCGGGTTCGGACGGATGCATCCGTTTGCTCCCATCGATCAGAGCGAGGGTTACGCAACATTGTTCGGCGATCTCGAGGAATGGCTCGCCGACATCACGGGCTTCGCAGGTGTTTCGCTTCAGCCAAATGCCGGATCCCAGGGTGAGTACTCGGGCTTGCTGGCGATTCGCCGCTACCACGAGACCATGGGCGAAGGACAACGAAACGTTTGCCTGATACCGGCATCGGCCCACGGCACGAATCCGGCGAGCGCGGTGATGGCCGGTATGGAAGTTGTTGTTGTGGCGACCGACGACGACGGAAACGTGGATATCGGCGATCTCACAAGCAAAGCTGCGGAACATGCCGACCGGCTCGGGGCACTCATGATCACGTATCCGAGCACCCACGGCGTTTTCGAGACCACCATCTCTCAGATCTGCGCCGTCATCCACGAACACGGCGGACAGGTCTACCTGGATGGAGCGAACATGAACGCGCAGGTGGGCTTGAGCCGACCCGGCGATTTTGGCGCGGATGTATGCCATCTGAATCTGCACAAGACATTTTGCATTCCCCATGGCGGCGGCGGACCGGGGGTCGGACCGATCGGTGTTGCGGAGCACCTCGTACCCTTTCTGCCGGGCGACCCGCTCCAACCGGACTCGGGGGCCGTGTCGGCAGCGCGATGGGGCAGCGCCAGCATCCTTCCGATTTCGTATGCATACATTGCGATGATGGGCTCGGACGGTCTTCGGCGTGCAAGCGAGATTGCGATTCTGAATGCGAATTACATCGCAGCGCGACTCGAGGAGCATTTTCCGGTGTTGTACCGGGGGGCGGAGGGCAGAGTCGCGCATGAGTGCATCATCGACGTTCGGCCACTCAAACAGTTCGCCTCTGCCGAGGACATCGCCAAACGCCTCATGGATTACGGCTTCCACGCACCGACGATGTCGTGGCCGGTAGCCGGCACGCTCATGATCGAGCCGACTGAGTCGGAGTCACTGGCCGAGATCGACCGCTTCTGTGACGCCATGATCTCGATTCGAGAAGAAATCCGCGAGATCGAGGATGGCAAAGCCGATCCGGTTGACAACGTCCTTCACAATGCTCCCCACACTGCAGCTCAGGTCGCGAGAGACGAGTGGACTCACCCTTACTCGAGGAAGCAAGCGGCCTACCCCGCGCCATGGCTC